>JAOARS010000136.1 GCA_025210415.1 Marinifilum sp.
AATTGCATTAAAAGACAAATATGATTTTGGAACAAGCTTATTTACCAAAGTACAAGAATCTGTTGATGGCACAAAGAAATATCTGTACCCAACAAACCACGAAAGCAAATTTATTGAAACTGCTTACATCCCGGACAATGAACGAAATACGCTTTGCGTTTCTTCTCAAGTTGGATGTAAAATGGGATGCTTGTTCTGTATGACAGGAAAACAAGGGTTTCAAGGACAGCTATCCAGTGGCGAAATCATTAATCAAATTCGAAGTTTGCCTGAGAGAGAAAATCTTACCAATATTGTTTACATGGGAATGGGTGAACCATTAGACAATGTTCCTGAAGTACTAAAATCTCTTGAAATATTGACATCGGATTATGGTATGGCAATGAGTCCAAGAAGAATTACCGTTTCTACAATTGGAATAATTCCCGGAATGGTAGAATTTCTTGACAATAGCGAATGCCATTTGGCAGTTAGTTTGCACTCTCCGTTCGATGATGAAAGAAAAAAACTAATGCCTGTTCAAAATGTTTACCCAATAAAAGATGTTCTTAAAGTTATTAAAGATTTTGATTTTGGCAGACAAAGAAGAGTTTCATTTGAGTATATCATGTTTAAAGGAATTAATGATACATCAAGACATGTGAAAGAACTTTGCAGAATTCTTGACGGTATAAAATGCAGAATCAATTTAATTCGCTTTCATCCTATTCCAAACACACCACTTGATGGCTCTGATGATCAAACCATTGAATTTTTCAAAGATCAGTTGAATAAGAAAGGAATTACAACAACCATTCGTCGTTCGAGAGGCTTAGATATTTTTGCTGCTTGCGGATTGTTATCAACCAAAGAGTTGGTAAAGCAACAAGAGAAAGATTTTTAATATCGATATAAAAATTTAACAGAAATAGTCTAATTTGCTTTAAATACAAACAAAAAAATCCTGTCAAATGACAGGATTTTTTGTTTGCATTATATACTTTTGAAATTTATTTTTCGCTTGAAGTTCTTACCAAAAGATCTGCATGAACTACTACTTCTTTCACGTCTTTAGCCCCTGGCTTATCTTCCAACTGATCGAACAATAATTTAGCAGCTTCTCGTCCAACTTGTTTAGGGTTTTGATCCATAGTTGACATCGATGGTTCCATATAACGAGAACGGCGGCTATTAGAAAATCCTACAACTGCAACTTCTTCCGGAATTTTAAGCCCTAACTCTTTGGTTGCAGCAATTGCACCAATTGCCAATTCATCATTAATCGCAAAAAATGCATCCGGACGATTTGAACGACTTAATAATTCCAGCGAAGCATTTTTAGCATCTTCAACAGTAAAATCACATCTTGAAATTAAAGTTTCATCAATTGGCATTCCTTTTTCTTTCAATGCTTTTTTGTATCCTCTCATTCGATTTCTACCAAAAAGCATGTATTCCGGCCCTGTTAAGAAAGCAATTCTTTTTGCTCCACCTTCAATTAAGTGAGTAACTGCCGAATAAGCAGCGGCTGCATCATCTGCCACAACTTTCGAAACCTCTAATTCTTTCGATGTTCTATCAAAAAGAACCATAGGTACACCCATATCCTGAATTTTATGAATATGATCGTATGTGTTTGTTGCACGCGATAAAGAAAGAATGATACCATCCATTCTCATGTTAAGAAATCCGTTAACGTTCTTCTCTTCTTTTTCCATTTTTTCGTTTGAAGAACTCACAAAAACCTGGTAACCGTACTCATCCGCAACCTGCTCAATACCCTTAACAACCGATGCATAAAATGAGCTTACAATTTGTGGCACAACCACTCCAATTGTATTCGATTTCTGGGTTTTCAACGCTACAGCCAATGGATTTGGCTGGTATTTAAGCTCTTTAGCCAACTTCTGAACAGCTTCTCTGGTTTGCAAACTTATTTCAGGGTTATTTTTTAAAGCACGCGATACAGTCGAAACAGAAATATTCAATTTTTCTGCAATGTCCTTAATGGTTACAGGTCGGTTTGCCATAGTACAAAATTTAATCTTATTTCAATAAAACAGATAGGTTTCATTAATTATAATGACTTTTATCAGTTTATTTATCAACACACAAAGATAGTATAATTTAGATAGCAAGAATATTTGCATGTCGACTTTTTCATCCAATCTTGCTAAGTATTTTCAATCATCTGCAAATAATAATAATGAACTAACATTGAATTAACCATCATGCAACACCAGATTAAAAGCCATAAATAATATGGTTTTCAAGAAAACAAACAAGTCAAAATATTTTTGGCATCAGATAAATAAGATAATTGAATCTCATACTGGCTTATTACCAACCACTACGAACCTGTTGGGATACAATTAACCTGTAATTCACTTTACAATTTACCAGATTTTATCACCATCAATTTTTCGCGAGTCATTTCGTGCATTGAGTATGGAATTCCTCCAACACCAATTCCCGAGGCATCTCTTCCACCAAAAGGCATCCAGTCAACACGAAAAGCAGTGTGGTCGTTTACCATTACAGTTGCAGCATTAAACTGATTTACTGCATCCAATGCTTTGTCGATATTAGCAGTAAATACTGCTGATTGAAAAGCCAAGGGCAATGAATTGGATAAGTCAATTGCTTCCTGCATTTCATTGTAGGCATAAACACAAACTACAGGCCCGAACACCTCTAATTGCGATACTTTTGAGCTTTGACATGCATTTAGCAAAACGGTTGGTTCGTAACAAGTATCTGATATTTTATTGCCTCCGCAAAGTAGTTTGGCTCCATCAGCTACAGCTTCCTTTACCCATTCATCTACACGATTTACCTCGTAAGTTTCAATTAGCGGGCCAACTTCAGTTACAGGATCGAGTGGATTGCCTACTTTCAGTTTTTTTGCTATTTCTACCAATTTATTGCAAAACTGATCGACAATATTTTCCTGTACAAAAACACGTTGCACCGATACACAAACCTGTCCTGCATGATAAAACCCTCCTTTCGCCAACAAAGGAATGGTTTCTTCTAAATTCGCATCAGCTTCAACAATTACCGGTGCCGATCCTCCATGTTCCAATGCACATCTTGTTCCCGGAGCCAGTTTCGAACGCAAACTCCATCCCACTTCAGCAGAACCGATAAACGATAAATAATTCACGCGCTTGTCTTTCACCAGATTTTCAGCATTTTTTCTGTCACAAATTACAGCTTCTGCCCAACCTTCAGGCAAGCCAGCTTCTTGCATCATTTTAACCAATTCTATTGCCGACATTGGTGTACTGGTTGCTGGTTTTATCAATACAGGACAACCTACTGCAAAAGCCGGAATTACCTGATGAACTGCCAGATTAAGAGGATGATTAAATGCACTAATGCTTAAAACAACTCCAATAGGCTCTCGCATGGTAAATCCCCAACGGTTTATCGATGCTGCTGTAGTTCCCATTGGTATTTGCTCACCTTTCATTTGTCCAATATGCTCAATTGCCAATTGCACTCCATTAATAGCACGCAAAACCTCAACTTTACTATCCTGATATGGTTTGCCACCTTCGGCAGCTGCAATTTTGGTTAATTCATCAATTCTGGTTTGCATGATTGCCTTGGTTTTTTCAAGAATCTCAATGCGCTCATAAGGCTTTAACCATCGCGATTTGTCTTGAAAAAGTGCATATGCTTTTGAAATTTTTTCTTCAACCTGATACTCATTTAGCAATGGTATTTCCTTAATCAAACTTCCATCGAAAGGTGAGGTAACTTTTATTGTATTCATTTTATATGTGTGTTTGTGATCTAATTTACTTATTCGTGCTTCGTTGCATGCATAATTATCTCATTTTTGAGCTTTGCATAAGCAAGGATAATTCACATTATCCACGGGTTTTGAATCTGCGACTATTTTAAGTTTGTAACTTACAAACTGATAATTTGCGGCTTTCCACCTTACAAAATACATGTTTTTGCATAAAGTTCTTCATTCAGCACCTTATGGTTTTCATCATAATCTACAGGAACATCAATTAAATGTACTCCCTTTGAGCGAATACACTGATCTAGTATTTCTTTAAAATCTTTCGAGCAACTAATTCGATGGCCTTTTGCACCATAACTCTCGGCATATTTTACAAAATCAGGATTCCCGTAGTCCAATCCAAAATTATCAAATTTCTGTGCTGCCTGTTTCCATTTTATCATGCCGTAAGCACTGTCATTCAAAATTACAATTACCATATCCAATTCCAACCTAACAGCAGTTTCCAATTCCTGAGAATTCATCATAAAGCCACCATCTCCGCAAATTGTTAGCACAGGCCTTTCGGGATAAACCATTTTTGCAGCCATTGCCGAAGGAAATCCTGCTCCCATTGTTGCCAAAGCATTATCTAAAAGCAAAGTGTTTGGATGGTAAGCTGGAAAATTTCTTGCAAACCAAATTTTATAAACACCATTATCTAAAGTTAGTATTCCATTATCGGGCAAAGCTTTTCGAACCTCTGATACCAAATATTGTGGTATTACAGGAAATCGAGTGCTATCAGAATTACTGGCAATGTGCTTGTCAACTTCAAGTTTAATACGTGTGTAATAATCAAAGTCCCAATGAGATTGTTTTTTCAATAGTTTGGTCAACTCCCTAATAGAATATGCAATGTCTCCCACTACATTTAATTGTGGAAAATATACATCATCAACCTGCGCTGCAAAAAAGTTAATATGAATCACCTGCTTGCCTCCGTGCTCCATAAAAAACGGAGGTTTTTCGATAACATCATGTCCTACATTTATAATAAGATCTGCCCTGTCTAAAGCACAATGCAAATAATCATGATCCGACAATGCCGCTGTTCCCAAATATTGAGGGTGACGTTCATCAACAACGCCTTTTCCCATTTGGGTATTAAAGAAGAAAATTCCTGTTTTCTCAATAAAATCAGAAAGTGCTTTGGATGTTCTTTTTCGATTGGCTCCTGCACCAATCAATAACAAAGGACGCCTGGCTTGCTGAATCATATCAACCGCTTTTTGCAATGATTTGGTTTCAGGATTTGCCCTACGAATATTATTGGTAGAAAATACTACTTCCGGTACATCTTCAGCCGCTATGTCCTCGGGCAATTCCAAATGAACAGCACCGGGCCGTTCCTCTACAGCCAATCTAAAAGCTTCTCTAACCAAAGCCGGAATATTATTGCCATTCACAATTTGCCGTGTAAATTTTGTAATTGGTTTCATCATATCTACCACATCCAGTATCTGAAACCTACCTTGTTTGCTTTTTTTAATTGGTTTTTGCCCGGTTATCATTATCATTGGCATGCCTCCCAATTGCGCATAGGCTGCTGCCGTTACAAAATTTGTTGCTCCCGGCCCTAAAGTTGCCAAACAAACGCCTGGCTTTCCGGTTAACCTACCATATGTTGCAGCCATAAAACCTGCAGCTTGTTCATGCCTGGTTAATATCAATTTAATTTTAGATTCTTTTAACGAATCCAGAAAATCGAGATTTTCCTCACCAGGAATTCCAAAGATGTATTCAACTCCTTCATTTTCCAACGCTTTTACAAATAAATCTGATGCTTTCATTTTCTTATTCTTTTACGATATTACCTTATTAATCTGAGTTTAAAAATATGGTCACAGTTTGAATTTATTTTGAGTAGAAATTTTCTCAATTTTCCTTCGAAAACTTGAGGAAATTTATGCCAAAAACAATCAAATTCTTTGAAAAATCATCTTGAACAAATCTGACTTTCTGTAACTGATCTTTTTTATCGAATTCAGATTATTGACAAAACCAATTTGATACATTTTCACCATTCTGAATTAACGAAAGTATAATTTACTCAATTAAAACTTTTTGAAAGAATTTGATTTACAAATGGCATTAATTTTACTTGTTGATTTACAATCAATACCGATTCGTTTTTAAAATTACTCACTAATTTTACTCCGCTTATTGAGTTTTAACCTTACATCTGCTGGCATATTGTTTAAGTATCGCACAAAAAACGCAAAGCAAAAATATCATTTCGCTCATTTGGGTGAAATACAATTGCCTTAATCCTTTATTACAAATGCGAATCAAGGGTTGAAACAGAGAATGAATTGACGCTGATTTTTAAGATTTTATATGATTGGTTATGATTTAATTGGTTGAATACATTCAAAGCCGCTGAAAACTTTCTGTTTCCAAATCATAAATAATCATGATAATCTGCGTCTTAATAACCTGAGTTCGATTAAAAATATTGTCACAGTTTGCACTGATTTTGAGTAGAAATTTTCTCAAATTTTCGAAGGAATATCGGGATATTTCGAGAGGATTTGAGGAAAATTATGCCAAAAGCAGGCAAATTCTTTGAAAAAATCATCTTCATCCAATCTTCACTTTAAAAACGCTTCAAAATATCCCGATATTCCTTCAGAGTTTTTAAAGTAAATCTTAAATAAATCTGATTTTCTGTGATAGATATTTTTAATCGAACTCAGGTTAATAGTAAAAAAACCGACAAATTTACCTGAAGCTATTGGCAAGTAAAGTAGCATAAGCCTCAGAGAGGCGAGATTTTGGCAGAAAAGTACAAAGAAAAACCCTTACGGATTTTAGGTTTAATACCAACGTGAAAATTTAAGTCAGAAATGGTATAAATTATCCAGAGAAGTTAATAACCTGAACATTTAAAGCATTACTTTTGCTCCCTATTTTAACCTGGATTATGCATTAAAATATCTATTCTGAGCTTAAATTCCGAAACTCTAACGCACAATCCATATTTAACATCAGATTCAAGTATGAAAAATCTAAATAAGAACCTAAAGCATTTACGAATAAGAAAAAGATTATCGCAAAGCAGACTTTCTGCTCGCATAGGAATTGGAGCCTCATCAATTAGCTCGTACGAACAAAGAAAAAGTACTCCAAAAATCTCTACACTTTTAAAGTATTCCGATTATTTCAACAGAAATTTGGATGAATTGGTAAGAACTGATATCGAATTTGAGGAAAAAGAGAAGAAACAGGATACAAAAGGTGAAAATCTGCGAATTTTGCCAATATTGGTTGATGAGAAAAATGATGAGATGATTTCTTTGGTTCCTGTTAAGGCTGCTGCCGGATACCTGAGCGGACACTCAGATGCCGAATTCATTAGCGAACTGCCAAACTTTAGAATGCCTTTTGCCGAATTATCGGAAAACAAAACCTACCGCGCTTTCCAAATTGAGGGAGAAAGTATGTTGCCTGTTCCGGCCAAAGCATACATTATTTGCGAGTATGTGCAAGATTGGGAACTGATAAAAGACAATACCAGCCACATTGTAGTTACTACCGATGATGGCATTGTGTACAAGCGTGTGGTGAAAGATTTTGGGAACAATCAATTGCTTTTGAACTCAGACAATAAGGAATACTTATCGTTTGAGGTGAGCCTGAACCAAGTAGTTGAGGTATGGAAGGCATTGGGATATGTAAGTTTTCAGTTGCCTTAGTTTTATAACGGTCAGCTATCAGCAAACAGCAGTCAGCAAAAAACATTGCTGATGGCTGAATGCTGATAGCTAATTTCATTTCAAGACAGCCTCCTGACAACTTGCATGTTAGTTTGCTGTTATTTTTTCTATTAGAAGTATCAGTGAATCATTTTTTCCCTACATTTGACTGCTTGTATTTATTCTAAATGCCGATATGAACCAGTTAATTTCTGCGAGCAACTACAAAGGCGTACTGTATGCCATGGTCACCGCATTTTTGTGGGGCTTTCTTCCCATTTTTCTTAAGGTGGCCTTACAAGATATCGATCCCATTAGCATTGTATGGTTCAGGTTCTCTTTTGCTTTTTTGGTGCTGTTTATTTACTACCTGATAAGCGACAGAAAGCAGCTGAAAATTATTAAACGACCGCCGCTCATGCTAATTATAGCAGCTATTGCCCTGGGTGTAAACTACATTGGTTTCCTGAAAGGATTGAACTACACCAGCCCCAGCAATGCGCAAATCATTATTCAATCGGGTCCCATTTTGCTGGCACTGATGGGCGTAATTCTTTTTAAAGAGCGTTTGAACATCAAGCAAATGGCTGGTTTTGGAATTGCCGGCATTGGTTTGTTCTTGTTCTATCGCAACCAATTGCAAACTTTCATTCACGATACCAATGCCTTTAACCTCGGTTTTTTCTGGGTAGAGTTGGCTGCTGTTACCTGGGTGTTGTATGCTATTTTGCAGAAGAAATTGGTACAAAAGTATCCGGCACAGCTGCTAAACATGGTGCTGTACGGAATTCCGGCTTTAATTTACATGCCAATGGCAGATTTCTCGGCTTTCCAGGGATTGGATTTTAAAACCTGGGCCATTGTGGTATTTCTTGGGGTAAACACTTTGGTTGCTTACGGATCTATTGCGCTGGCATTTAAATATACCGAGGCCTACAAGGTGAGCATTATTGTAACACTTAACCCAATTATTACCTTGATTAGCATGTCTGTTCTTACCTATTTGCAAGTTAGCTGGATACAGCCCGAAAGCATGACCATTTATTCGCTTATTGGTGCCATTTTGGTGATTGGTGGTGCGGTTACTGCGGTGTTTTTTTCGAGAGAGAAGAAGAAAACAATTGCTGTACAAAAAGAGGTGTCGAAATAAGGTTCTCTTAAAAGGTTTCTCGCAAAGGACGCAAAATCCACCTCATCCTATCCTTCTCCTCAAGGAGAAGGAAACACCTAAAACAATTAATGATATGTCAAGCATCTGGATTGAATTTTTAATACTTATACCAATTTTATTTTTAAATGAGCGTTAATTTGTTTTGAATATTTTGAGTTTAGACAAGTTAAAAAATTAAGGCATAGCAGGGTTACGGTGCAATTTTTTAATGAAGTGTAAACTTAAAATAGCAGAAGAATAACGCTCATTTCAATGTAATATTGGTATTACTACCCTAATTACAAATCAAAACTAATGAGAGCTTGTACAAATTGCTATTTCGTTTTTTCATATAAAAGCCCTCAGCTAAAGCAGAGGACATATGGAAATGGTTTGTGCAGAATTCATCCCTTTGCCTTGGTTAAAACCCAAGGATAAGATTGAATTCATTTAGGCTTTCAGCCTGATGTTCAATTCAAATATTTCTTGTTTGCAGAGACAGACTGCAATTCAAGCGAACATATGTCAAGCATCTCGGAGATGCTAGACATGTTGCCAAAGCTCTCAAATTGCTTCTTTAGGATTTGAACCATGAGTTCGGATTGTAAATTAGGGCTAGCAGTGGTCTTGGAACGGAAAGAGCACAAGAATTCTACTTCAAAGATGTTTCTCAAAGAGTATTAATTGCAAAATTGTTCTAGCTAGAAAAAGAATTTTGGATGACATTCTTGTTTTGATGCAGAAGCCACACGAAAGGATTCGTGCGGCAGCGTAGGGTGTTTCCCTTCGGGTCGGGCTACTCACTACAAATCTTCGCTTTGCTGTTTCTCTGAGTCAAGGGGTGACTATTTGCATTTTGTAAGTAGTCACCCCTGACTGGTAATGTACAAAGGCAGTACCCCCTGATCATCCCACTCAAAGTGAGAATATCAAATGCAGTTGTAAATACAATAAACAGTTAAAAGCGATTTTCCTGATCTGGAAACGTAAAAACTTTAATTGAAATAGGATGAACCTATATTTGTGTATAAAAAAGTAGCTCCTTAAGGAGAAAGAAACAGCTATATTTCCGTTATTCATTAAAAGCACAGAACCTTCGAAAACTCGCTACCCAAATATGTTACATGAGCACATGACAGCACCTTTTGCTTCATTCAATAAACATTTTATACCAATTTTATTTTGGAATGAGCGTTAAATTGTTTTGAATATTTTGAGTTTAGACAAGTTAAAAAATTAAGGCATAGCAGAGTTACGGCGCAATTTTTTAATGAAGTGTAAACTTAAAATAGCAGAAGAATAATG
>JAOARS010000137.1 GCA_025210415.1 Marinifilum sp.
CCCTTCCTGAATATACTGCCCCATTGAGTGAAGATCGCTTGTAAAATCAACACTTGCAGGGAAAATACCTTTGTTCTCTTTTCCTTCACTTTCTCCGTAAAGCTGTTTCCACCATTCTGCTACATTATGCAATTTTGGATTATAGTTTGCTAAAATCTCAATGCCTTTGCCTTTTTGGTATAAAGCGTTTCTGATAGCAGCATAAAGTAATGCTGGGTTTTCTTCGAATGCTGCTGCAACCGAATAATCTTGCATTGATTTTGCTCCATTTACCAATGCTTTGATATCGTGGCCTGCAACCGCAATTGGCAATAATCCAACTGGAGTCAAAACAGAATAGCGACCACCAATATTATCAGGAATTACAAAAGTTTTGTATCCTTCCTGATCGGCTAGGATTCTAAGTGCACCTTTCGATTCATCGGTAATGGCAACAATTCTTTCACGAGTTTCTTCTTTTCCAACTTGCTCTTCCAGCATTTCTTTCAATAATCTGAAAGCAATGGCAGGCTCGGTGGTTGTACCTGATTTTGATATTACACAGATACCAAATTCAATGCTTTTTAAAATATCAGTTAATTCGTATAGATAATCTTCGCTAATATTTTGTCCTGCATAAAGAACCAATGGATTTTCATCGCCAGCATTCAAATGATCAAAACTATGAGCCAGTGCATCGTTAACAGCTTTTGCACCAAGGTATGAGCCACCAATACCAACAACTACCAATACTTCAACTTTGTCTTTTAGCGATTTTGCTGTAGCTTCAATATCATTTAACTCAGCTTCAGTAATTCTTGAAGGCAAATCAACCCAACCAACAAAATCATTACCTTTTCCGGTTCCTTCATGAAGGGAAATAAGGTGTTTTTTACTGCTTTCTTCAAACTTGTAAACCTCTTCTTTACTCACAAAATCAAGAGATTTGTCGATACTCAATTTAATGTGTTCCATTGTGTAGAAATTAAGCATTACATTTTACAATCTGCCGGAACCAATACCCCTCCTAAATAAGCAGGCAGAATTTAAAATGTAAAAGTTGTATTTAAAAAGTTAATATATTTTTATTCAAAGTTCTGGCGAACTGTAAATTATCATCCGATAATTCGCTTGTAAAAATAATTCTAAAATTTTAGTCTAACGTAAATCTTCCGTTAATAATTTAATTTCTATTGTGGGAGAAATACGTTCATATAAGATATTGTAAACAGCCATTGTTATTGGCATATTTACATTGTACTCATCGTTTATTTCTTTGATACACTTTACTGCATAATAACCTTCGGCAATCATGTGCATTTCCAATTGTGCCGATTTAACGGTGTATCCCTTGCCAATCATTGTACCAAAAGTTCGGTTACGGCTAAATTGCGAATAACAGGTAACCAATAAGTCACCCAGATATGCTGAACTTTTTATGTCTCTGCTAATTGGATGCACTGTATCAACAAAGCGTTTAATTTCCTGAATTGCGTTTGAAATTAGCACAGCCTGAAAGTTATCGCCATAGCGAAGCCCGTGGCAAATTCCTGCAGCAATGGCAATTACGTTCTTTAATACGGCAGAATACTCAGTGCCATAAATGTCATCAGAAATAGTTGTTTTGATATAAGGACACTCTAAATTTAATGCCAGAGAACGAGCTTTTTTTGTGTCCTGAGAAGCAATGGTAAGATATGATAAACGTTCCATTGCAACCTCCTCGGCATGGCAAGGGCCTGAAATAACACCAATACTATCTAATGCTACGTTGTAGTGTTCATTGAAAAATTCACCAATAATTTTATTTTCATCGGGAACAATACCTTTAATTGCTGATACAATAAACTTGTCTTTTAAGCTAACTGTTAATCTTTGTAAGGCATTTTTCAGAAAAGCTGAAGGAACTGCAAAAATAATCACATCCGAATTCAGTACAAGTTCATTCAAATCATTGTAAAAATCAATCTGGTTAAGATCAAATTCCACTCCTGTAAGATATCTCGGGTTGTGACTAAGTTGTTTGAATTGTTTAATGGTGTCTGGGTTTCTCATATACCAGTTCAGCTTAAGCTCATTCTCGCGAAGAATTTTTGCGATTGCAGTAGCCCAACTACCACCACCAACTATGGCAATTCTCGATGATTCATTCATATATTTTTATCAATCAGATGTGATTAGAGAAGTAATTCTGTAACTAACAGATCTCTAATTTAATAAATATCGGAGGAAGGGAAAAATTCCCGACCTCCGATCATGTAATATTTTTAATAAAGCTTAAGCTAACCACTCTTTTACTTCATCCTGACTAGGGTTTTTAAGGCCCATTTTAAGTTTTTTGTTTAAACCGCAAATATCTTGATGCAGCTTAGTTGCCTTTTCTTCTTTAAGAGCATCTACAGTTTGGAAACCAGCTTTGCGAATAATTGGCATCCATTCAGGAGCAATTCCCAATTCTGCAAATTTTTCGTCACTATCTACAGCAGCTTTCTTTTCCGGTCTCATTTGAGGGAAGAAAAGAACATCCTGAATAGATTGTGAATTGGTCATTAACATTGTTAAACGATCTATTCCAATGCCCATACCCGATGTTGGAGGCATACCATATTCCAATGCGCGAACAAAATCCATATCAATAAACATGGCTTCATCGTCACCTTTTTCACTCAATTTCATTTGCTCCTGGAATCTTTCTAATTGATCGATAGGATCGTTCAACTCAGAGTATGCGTTACAAACCTCCTTACCGTTTACCATTAATTCGAAACGTTCAGTTAGTTCAGGATTTTCTCTGTGTTTCTTACAAAGAGGCGACATTTCAACAGGATAATCAGTAATGAAAGTTGGTTGAATGTAATTTCCTTCACATTTCTCACCAAAAATCTCATCAATTAATTTTCCTTTACCGAAAGTTTCGTCAATCTCAATGTTTAACTGCTTACAAACATCACGAAGTTGATCTTCATCCATACCGTTGATATCGATGCCAGTATGTTCTTTAATCGAATCAATCATAGAAATACGCTTGAACGGACGCTTAAAGTCAATCTCTTTGTCTCCAACCTGAACTTTTGTTGTTCCATGAAGATCCATAGCAACTTTCTCAATCATTTCTTCGGTGAAATCCATCATCCAGTTGTAATCTTTGTAAGCTACATAGATTTCCATTACGGTAAACTCAGGATTGTGAGTTCTGTCCATACCTTCGTTACGGAAGTCTTTTGCAAACTCGTAGACACCATCAAATCCACCTACGATTAATCTTTTTAAGTACAACTCATTGGCAATACGCATGTACAAAGGAATATCCAAGGCATTGTGGTGGGTGATAAACGGACGAGCTGATGCACCGCCAGGAATCGCCTGCAAGATTGGTGTTTCAACCTCAAGGTATCCTTTGCTGTTGAACAACTCGCGCATTGAGTTGATAATTTTTGTTCTCTTAAGAAAAACATCTTTTACGCCCGGATTTACAACCAAATCAACATAGCGCTGACGGTAACGCAATTCAGGATCACTAAAAGAATCATATATTTTTCCATCTTTTTCCTTTACAATCGGAAGCGGACGAACTGATTTTGAAAGAACAGTCATTTCGGTTGTGTGAACAGAAGTTTCACCAACTTTGGTTTTAAATACATATCCCTTAATTCCAATAAAATCA
>JAOARS010000138.1 GCA_025210415.1 Marinifilum sp.
ACAAAATCGATATGAGAACACTTAATTTTTTCATGTGTTTATATTTTCTTTCAAAGGCTATACGGAACTTTCAAGAGGGTTTAATCCTTCTTTTTTGTAAAAACAGAATAATTAAATTTATCGGCATTATACCAATAATCAATATAGCTTACTTCATTTTCAAAATGGTATTACATGCTTTGGTTTAGTTTTCTCTGCAAAGGTAATTTAATGCTTTTCTTCTCAAGCTTAAAAAATCTTAAAATTATAAAATGTTGAATAAAAAGAAAAAAAGGCCTCTACCATTATTGGAAGAGGCCTTACGTTTTGAATACTTTTGGTAAAGCAGGTGAAAAAGACGAACCCCTTCTTCACCAAATTAGGGTAAAGATCGCATTCAAAATTATACTGTTTCGCAGTTAGCATCTGGCAGTACCATTGCTAAAATAAAGTATACCAATAGCATTAATGGGTTAAAAAAGGTTAGAATTAAACATCCTGCTCTAACAATTACCGGATCTAATTCCGGATTAATGTATTGTGAAATTCCACCACAAACACCTGCTATTTTTTTATCTCTTGATCTGAATAATTTTTTCATAACTCTAAAATTTTTAATGTTGCTATTTATTAGCAGATAACTCTATCCTTGAAATTACATTTCCATGTAGAATTATTTTATCTATATCGTTATATGCAGTAATTGTTTTAAGAGGGTTTGAGTTAAGGATCAATAAATTTGCAATTTTTCCCTTTTCAATTGTCCCATACAGGCCATTAAGGTTGAAAGCTTTTGCGTTGTTATAAGTTGCTGATTTAAAAATCATTTTTAAATCAACGCCGGCATCTGCCCAATGTTGCATTTCCAGAAAGCCCGAGTATCCGGGCGGTGCAGTATACATATTCATCACTCCAAAGTCTGTGCCGAACAAAAGATTAGCATTGTTTTGAGCCAACATCAAAGTAACTTTATCTATTCTTGTTTTTAGAGTGTTATAAATACGTTCCATCATAAGCGAATCTGAAGTAAACTTTGAGCGAACCACATTATAAAAATCCGGATTGGTGCGTTTAATGTAACTTGGTCGGTTCATGATTCTGCGTAACAACCATTGTCCTTCTTTGCTTTTCAGCCAAGAGAGATAATCAGAATGAAAGACATGAAGAAGGTTTTTATCGCTAAGTAAACTTTTGTTCATCACATCAATTTCTCCTGTAATGGCCCTGTATGTAGGTTGATAACCTATTTTAAGCCTGGAAACATTTTTCAGAATATTTGCATGACTTTTTGGAAGTACTGTATCCGTTATTTTTAAAGGATCATCAAACCAATTCCACATGGCGTGTGCGATGATATCAATTCCGGCTTCCAGGCCAACTTTTTGCCCTTCAAATGAAGGCGCATGAATGATTGTTGGAATTCCTGATTTTCTTGCTTCATCAGCGATTTCCTTTAAAATATTAACACTTGGTTTGGCCCATGTTACCTTCATTCCTGTATATGCATCCTCGTATAATGTTTTTACACAAATACCATTTTGTTCTTCGATTATGTTTTTAACTACTTCTTTAGCGGTATGAGATCTCAGATCAATGGAATCCGGAATGTGAATGTTTTCATTATAATGATCATGCAGAAAAGGAAAAAGATAGCGTTGTTCTCTGGAATATTCTTCCATTACCATCATAAAATCATCCATTACCTGAACCTGCTCTCCGCAAGCATAAATATCGGGCCTTACTTTTTTCTTTCTTAAATTGTTTAGTCGATGAGGTGCATAATTATTAACATCAATCAATGTTGTATAGCCAAAAAACAAAAAACTTTTAGGCAATTGTTCAAAATATAAATCTACTAACTTTGGATGCTTTCTTTGATGTTTTGGATTCATGCCAGCCATGTTAGCTAGATGCACATGACTGTCAATTAAACCAGGAATGATGTATTTTCCTTTTGCATCAATGGAATCATATGTTCCTTTTAAATCAGGTTTGTTGACTCCTGTGTAAACAATTTCTGTTGAGTCAATTACAATAGTTCCTTTGTATTCAACTAATTTGTTGTTTGAATGATAGGTTATAATTTGACAATTGTCTATTCTTAATCCATCATTAACTATTATTTTTTGTGCATTTAAGCTAGAACTAAAAACAACTAGAATGAAGTAGATTATGGTTTGAAACTTTATGAGTTTTTTCATACTTCGTTAATTTTGTATTAACCTGATTTCGATTAAAAATATTGTCACAGTTTGCACTGATTTTGAGTAGAAATTTTCTCAAATTTTCGAAGGTATATCGGGATATTTCGAGAGGATTTGAGGAAATTTATGCCAAAAGCAGGCAAATTCTTTGAAAAAATCATCTTCATCCAATCTTCACTTTAAAAACGCTTCAAAATATCCCGATATTCTTTCAGATTTTTTAAAGCAAATCTTAAATAAATCTGATTTTCTGTGATAGATATTTTATAGTCGAACTCGGGTTATTAGCTACTAACAACATTTTTATGTGATGTTGTTATTAATCATCTTCAAGGCTATAATGTGATAAAGTTTCCAGCTCATCAACATGAAAATCTCCAAAGAATGATATCAGAGAAGTTCTGTGTTCGTTGTAGTGCAAAATATGAAATTCACTAAAGCGTTTTTTTGAGATTCCTTTTGCATAGAAATAAACTTCATCTGAATCTTCATCTCTGTCAGTTAAAACTTCTTTGTATGAATTTCCTTTTGATAATTGTGATTTTACAATTTTTTTAAATTTAGATTCATCGCCTGTTTCGTGCTTAAAACTTAAGAATTTAATGTTTTTACAATCGCCGGTAATGTTTTTTTCCAATTCATCTTCATCAACATCAAAATCAAGATTTTTTAGAAATGATCCTGCAAAGCTGAAACTATTAAAACCATCAAGGTTCGAATATTTAGCATGTAGTTTTTCTCCTTTTGTTTGTGCCTGAGAAAGCAAAGGCAAAGCAAATGCAACTAATATTACTAATAATTTTCTCATAATTTTTGTTTTAAAATTAGCCATGTTTGCACCGATTAATATTTGTGTGATGAAACGAGCCATCGGAAGTAACCTAACTTTTTCTATTGCATTTTAAAGGCGACTTCCATCTGGCCATAAAGAGAAAATTATCTCCAGATGAAAAAGGTATCGGTGCAAAACATGGATAGAAACTATTTAATTTATTCAATTAGGCTTAAGCCTTCTTTTTTCATGATCCATTTTTCACCAAGCATATCATAATCCCAAGTGTTGGTTACGTTGTCGATATCGTGAATAATTTTACCCATTGTATCATCAAGGTATACTACCTTACCCTCAGGAACTTTAACGGTTACGTGTAATCGTTGATTTCTCCACTTGGTGTCATCTCCAAGAATAAAAAATTGATCAAATACGATTAGTGAATCTTTTTGTGACCATTTGTAATCAATACTTTCAGCATTTTCAATAGCATTATCTAATGTTCTGCCGCGAGCTTTTTTCTTTAACTTGATTTCAAAATTGTCAGTATAGCTTTTTTCAATATCTAAAGTAGGTTCACCAACAATAATTTCTTCATCATCGTTCATGTACACCTTAACATTGTCTAAATCGATATGGCCTTCGTACCAATCATTGCCAATGTTATTTGTACTTTTTAGATAAAGTGTATCGCTGGCAATTTCGACAATTGGTTGTGTTTCAGAATATCTTGTGCTGCTGTGCATGTAACCTTTAAGTTGGGAAAAGCTTAGGCTTATCAGAAGAATAATACCTGTTAGCCAAACTGCCAATGCTGTAAATCCGATTACCTTATTATTGGTTTTAAAGTTGAATAGTAATTTAATTCCCGCAAAAATTAATAGCATTAAAGGAATTGCAATTACTACAATAATACCAATGGTGAAAAGAGTAATGCTTGTTCCGTCAAGAAAAAGTTTTGGAAACATAGCACCAGGAAAATGGAAGTCAGAAAATGGCCCGAAAAAGCTATGGGCAAATATCATTGAACCCAGAAAGCTAATTAGTGAAACAAATCCTGCAAAGATAAATCCTACACCCAGCAAGATAATTATCACCTTAAGCAATAATCGAAGTGCAGAACCAAGAAAATCAACAATTCTGTCAAATCCATCTTTAACCTGAGGGCCATTTTTTTCCCTCATTTTGTCAAAGTTTTCTTTTACTTCCTTGTATTCATCTTTTATCGATTCCTCAATGTTGGATATATTGACCTTTTTGCCTTTCATTTCCAGTTTTTGGCTGGTTGTAACTGCTTTGGGTACAACAATCCATAAAATGATATAAAGAAGGAAAGCAAAGCCATATCCTAAGAAGAAGAAAAGTACAAACAGCAATCTAAATACGACTACATCAATTCCGAAATAGGCAGCCAATCCGCTTGAAACTCCTCCAAACACTCTGCGATCAGGATCGCGATACAATCTGCGTTTTTTCTTGCCGTTGATCGTGTTTTGTGATTGATTTTGAGGTTCTTCAGTAGTTTCATTGTCGGTTTCAAAAATCTCTTCAGGTCGTCCCATAATGGCAATCACCTCTTCAACCATCTCAACATTTACTACCTGATCTTTACTGCTCAATTTTTCTTGAAAAATCTCAGCAATTCGGGATTCGATATCAGAAATAATTTCTCTGCCTTCCTCTCCCGATCCGTAGTGACTGTTTATGGTGCGCAGGTAATCTTGTAATTTTTCAAAAGCATCTTCATC
>JAOARS010000139.1 GCA_025210415.1 Marinifilum sp.
AAGCTTTGGACATTCAGCTCTTTAACAAGAATTTGGTAGACTTAATGGCAGGAAAGGAAATTGAATTGCCAAAATTCTCTTTTGAAACTGGTCAGAGATATTACGATGGCGAAAAATTAAAAATCAACGATAAGCAAGTTTTGGTGGTAGAAGGAATTCATGCACTGAATCCGAATTTAACGCCCTTAATTGCCGATGAAATGAAGTATCGAATTTACATTTCTGCATTAACATCTATCTCCATTGACGGGCACAACAGAATTCCATCAACGGATAATCGATTAATCAGACGAATTGTAAGAGATTACAAGTACAGAAATTATAGTGCATTGGATACAATTAGCAGATGGCCAAGTGTACGTAGAGGTGAACTGAGAAATATTTTTCCACATCAGGAACAAGCAGATGTAATGTTTAATTCGGCATTGCCATACGAATTGGGTGTGCTGAAAAGATTTGCTGAACCAATATTAAAAGAAGTTCAGCCAAATCAACCAGAATATTCAGAAGCAAACCGACTTCTTAAATTCTTTAGTTACTTTTTGCCAATTTCAGCAGAAGAAATTCCTCCTACATCATTAATGAGAGAATTTTTGGGAGGAAGTACATTCGATTATTAGAAGTTTTATAACCTGATTTCGATTAAAAATATTGTTACAGTTTGCACTGATTTTGAGTAGAAATTTTCTCAAATTTTCGAAGGAATATCGAGATATTTCGAGGAGATTTATGCCAAAAGCAGGCAAATTCTTTGAAAAAATCATCTTCATCCAATCTTCACATTAAAAACGCTTCAAAATATCCCGATATTCTTTCAGATTTTTTAAAGCAAATCTTAAATAAATCTGATTTTCTGTGATAGATTATTTTTAATCGAACTCAAGTTTATAGACTAAATTACTTACACGTATGCCGATAATTGCTTACTGTCAATTTATAAACAAATTGAAATAAGTAACTAATCGGTATTAAAGTTTATTAGATTGTTAATAACTTTTTCACCTGTTTATATCCATCCTGTTTTTGTTGTTGATATCCTCTTCGGCAAAAGCAGGATTTTTTAGTTATTAACAGTTGTGTGTTAGTAAATATAGGATATGCAGACATTATTAACAATTTATCAACACTGTTGACAACTTGTTAATTTTTTGTTGATAACCTAACATGTAATAAGAAATCCGATTCCTGAGAAACGGGCTGCAAATATAGAAGAAAATATCTTTGGTTTGAAAGTTGCAGGAGAGATTTTTTTGAAAAAAAATGAAGAAATTGCTAACTATCTCTTCATCATACGATCTATCTCTCGCTTGTGATCTTTTTGTTTTAAACTTTCTCTTTTGTCGTAGTGTTTTTTACCTCTGCAAAGTGCAATTTCCATCTTTGCAAAGCCTCTGTCGTTAATAAAAAGGCGAAGCGGAACAATGGTAAGACCCGATTCTTTTGTTTTTCTGTCGAGCTTATTTAATTCCTTTCGATTAAGCAATAGTTTTCTTTCTCTCTTTTCTTCGTGATTGTAATAAGAGCCAAACTTATACTCAGATATGTGCATACCTACCACGTACAATTCATTACGAGAAAAATAGCAATAAGAATCTGCTAAATTTGCTTTGCCTGCACGAATAGATTTTATTTCGGTTCCAAAAAGTTGAATTCCGGCTACAAATTTTTCAATAAATTCGTACTCGAAACTAGCTCTCTTATTTTTGATGTTTATATTCTGCATCTTTCTATCTTAAATTCCATGCAAATTTAGTATTTAAATTGTTAATGGAAGCCTGAATAGAATTGAAAACATTCTTTCAAATATTAAGGGCAAAACCAGAATTAGAAGACTTGCCATTACGGTAAAACCAGGACGCTTATTATTGGTAATTGGTAATATGGAAACAGTTCCCAACCATAAAATTCTAATAAAGTACAATTCTAACAAAAGGCAAATCTGATTTAAGAATGAAAATGGAGTGAATAACTGAGCAATTCCATGAAAAACACAGAATATTGATGCGCTGTAAATTACAAGCTTGAAAACAACTTCAGTTTTTATATCAAGTTGAAAATTTGGCGACAATAAAATAATCAATTTGGCAGCACAATAAAGGCCCAAATTCAGAGCTAAGAAATCAACAAATAATTTAGATCCTGCAACGATTGCATCTTTTGTGTGAATGTAAGTACCACCTGCTGCAATTATCGCGCAAATTGCAATTACAGGAAAAGCAAAATTTCTAAAAAGTTCTTTTGTTAATGAGTTCTCGGGAGCAATTCTTTCCCACTCTCTTTTGGGTGTAAGTAGTAGATTGCGTGTTCGAAACAGTGAGTTCAAAACACTTTTTGAATTGTATTCCATTTTTGAATAGTCTTGTTTGATAAACTCAAAATTAAACAAGTTTTTAGAATTGAGAAGAAATTATCCGAGATCTGTCATTAGGAATTTTTCAATTTTTTTATGTGCTAACCTGATTTCGATTAAAGATATTGTCACAGTTTACGGTGATTTTGAGTAGAAATTTTCTCAAATTTTCGAAGGAATATCGGGATATTTCGAGGAGATTTAAGCCGTATCGAGGGAATCCCACTCCGAAAACTTTCTTGATTGAATTGTGATATTTTAAAATTGATTTACACTAAAGTTTAAAATCCTAAAAGATTAGCTGTGCCTATAAACAATGCACCCAGAACTGCATAAATTGATAACAAACCAATTAAAATAAATGTAAAATAACCTGATCGTCGTCTGTCTGGAACATTTAAAACAGGAGTAACTCCTTTGTAAAGTATGTAGAAGCTATATAAACCGAAAATGGTAAGATAATTTATAACAGGAAAAAGAAAGGCAACCGAATTAAAAATAAACCCCGGAGTGTAAGAGAAGGCTACCAATATAAATGCTCTTGAGAACCTCTCTTTTTTTGTTGGCAGTACTGTAAATGGTCTTATCAGCAACGATGAAATATATATTGATACGATTGACAGAATAAATGTGGTGATGGATGAAAACAAAAACATATCGATGTGCTCTGAAGGATTGTTTTCAAATAATAAAAATCCAATGAAATTGCATGCTGACATTAGAACTGCCAATGGAATGATAAGAACAAAAAGTAATTTGCTGTTTTTAATGTTGGAATGATCAAGAATTGATAACCATTCTTTTTCCGGAGATATAAACAAACGAAAAGTGTGTTTGTAGGTAGCAAGTATTGTCATATTGATTATCTGGTTAGTGAAATCAAAAAACTTAAAGTAATTTTGTTGTCGAATTCTAAATTTTCGACTTACTTAAGATAGGCATTATCCTGATAATGAAAAATCGGATGATGAACTTCTTTTTATTTCGATTAAAATTTAATGAAACAAGCATGATTAAAATATTTATTGCACATGCACTGCACATGTTAATGATTATTTTGAACTTGCGGCTTTCTCCCGATAGCCATTGGGATGATAACTAAAAGAGAAATACAAACAAATGCAATACAATTTATTGGTGGTATTGGGTGCTACTGCAACAGGTAAAACAAGTTTAGCTGTTAATTTGGCTAAACATTTTAATGGTGAAATCATTAGTGCCGATTCTCGTCAGATATACCGCGGTATGGATTTGGGAACAGGAAAGGATATTGAAGAGTACGTTGTGGATGGTGTTGAAATACCTTACCATTTAATTGATATTGCCGATGCCGGATACAAATACAATGTGTTCGAGTTTCAGCAGGACTTTGTTAAAGCTTTCGAGGATATATCTGCAAGAAAAAGATTGCCTGTGGTTTGTGGCGGAACAGGAATGTATCTGGAAGCAGTACTGAAAGGTTACAAGCTAATAGCCGTTCCAAAAGATCAGGCTTTTAGAGATGAAATGGAGCAAAAAACTTTGGCCGAACTCGAAGTAATTCTTCGTTCTTACAAAGAGCTGCACAATACCAGCGATTTGGAAACAAAGAAAAGAGCCGTTAGAGCAATCGAAATAGAGAGGTATTATGCTGCCAACCCTCAGGTTGACATGCATTATCCTGAAATGAATCCATTGTTGGTTGGGATAAAATTCGATAGAGAAAGCAGAAGAAATAGAATTAGTTTTCGATTGAAAGAACGTTTGAAATCCGGAATGGTAGAAGAGGTGGAAAGTTTGTTAAAATCTGGTGTGCCTGCAGAAGATCTTATTTACTATGGCTTAGAATACAAATTCCTAACTCAGTATGTTACAGGCCAAATTACCTACGACGAGATGTATTCCGGATTAGAGATAGCCATACATCAGTTTGCCAAACGACAAATGACATGGTTCAGAAAAATGGAACGAAGTGGCAGTAACATTCACTGGTTAGATGGTTACATGCCACTCGAAGAAAAAATTGCCCAGGTTAAGGAATGGTATAAATAATGTAAATCAAGGGTTGAAAATATCATAGAAAAAGACAAGTATATTCTTTCTAATATAAGCCGTTGTTCCCGGGAATTTGAAATTTCCGGGTATGGAGTTTGAAATATTTATCTCATCCCAGACATGCGAAACTATACATTTCTTGCCCACTTTATCTCAAATTGTAAATCTGAGGCAGCTTTAGTTTACCTTTGATTCGAATAAATGCTCAATTACCTTATCATAGGAAATTCGTTTAATTCCAAGTGCATCCCATTGTTCAAAAGGCAGTGGGATATTTGGTAATTCTTTAATTGCATCCTCAATTACGTAGACTTTAATGCCTCTTTTGGCAAGGCCAACGGCAGCACAATTCACACAAACATTAGTTGTAACACCATACACAAATACTGTTGTAGGATTTAATTCTTTTAGTAAATTTTCAGTATTGGGATTGCCTTCAAAAACATCAAAAGCATCTTTCCTGATAATGATATTTCTGTGTTTCGTAGCTTCTCTTATTTCTTGCCCGTTATAGATTTTGTTCCAAAGAATTTCCAGACATTCTCCTTCAGGTTTGGTTTCCGAAATGTATTCTGCTCCAATAGAATTTGCCATGCAGTGTTCAGGAAATGTATTTACAAAATCAGGATTTGAAGATAATTCAGCAGAATTGCTGTAGTGATAATCGGCAGTATTAACAACCTGTATGTTATTAAAACCAGCCAATTTTGTAATTGCTGCAAGAGTAGCTTGAATTTCTTCCGCACCTTGAGCATAAAGTTTGCCATTGGGACTCATAAAGTCAATCTGCGTATCAACATTCCAGAACAAAATATCCTTTGTAAACATATTTGTAAATCTTTCGTTTTTATAAAAATACAACCGAATTCTTCCTCTTCAAAATAAACAAGAACTACGATATCTAAAGATATCGGAAAATTAAAGCTTTTTGTCATGGGTTTTGCAGTCGATAACGAATATATTTTAATGTAGTAGCTAACTTTTCTAATTTAAATTTTTGAAAACGGACACAAACACAATAAATGAATAAAATAAGAACCATATCCCGTAGTAGGATTATTTATCATATATTTTTCTGGGTGGTGGCAACCGTATTTTGGTTATTAACCATGTTTGTTGCCAGCAATTTTAAAAATATACTTAAGATTGAGCCGATATTAATGACATTGGTTTTTAATCTTTGTTTTGCTGTTGCTGTATATATAAACCTCTTAATCCTAATTCCATTTCTCTTTAAAAAACAACAATTCTTTCTTTATGTACTTTCTTTGTTGCTAGTGATTTCTATAGCAGCATTTTTTATCGATTTTTTGTTGGTATACCCTTTAAATAACTTTGTTGAAGGAGAAAAGTATTTTGAGGAATTATCTGTTGTAGTGTGGGTCAATTTTGCCATATTCACTTTAATATATGTTGGCGTAACAACTATATTTTCATTGATGCGAGAATGGTTTGTTTTGCAAAAGGTAACCACGAAATTTCAGGATATTGAAAGGGAAAAATTAGAGGCCGAATTAAAAGCACTTAAAGCACAAATTAATCCACACTTTCTGTTCAATACCTTAAACAATTTATATTCCTTAACACTCGATAAGTCAGATAAGGCACCCGGTTTGGTGTTAAAATTATCTGATATGATGAGGTATATTTTATATGAATGCAATGATAAATATGTGTTTGTAGATAAAGAACTGGATTTTATCAGAAGTTACCTGGAATTACAAAAAATTAGGTTAGATGATGCAATTCCGGTTAGCATAAATGTAAAGGGAAGTGCTTCTCAAAATAAAATTGCTCCCTTATTGTTCGAACCTTTAATTGAAAATGCATTTAAGCATGGAGCTTACGGAAAAAATAATAATGGTTTTGTAGATATTCTATTTAATTTTGAAGAAAGAGATAAAATGGAATTGTCTATTGAAAATCGATTCGATATCAAGTGGCAAGATGAGGATAGAAAGGAAAAAGGAATTGGAATTAAGAATGTTACCCGAAGATTAGAATTATTGTATCCTGATAAGTATGATTTAAACATTTCAAAACAAGAAGATTTGTTTAAGGTAAAGCTACAAATCGACTTATCGGAGTAAATATAAAGGTCAGAGTGTTGTTTTGATCTCAGACAAATGCAAGAAAATTATAAGCAAATGAAATTAAAGTGCTTAATTATAGATGACGAACCATTGGCACAAAGAGTTTTGGAAAAGTATGTTTCTGAACTTTCCACTCTTGAGCTAAAAGGCAAATGTAGCGATGCTATAGAAGCTATGGAAGTGCTGCAACAGGAAACAGTCGACCTGATTTTTTTAGACATTAATATGCCAAGGCTGAGTGGAATTAATTTCTTAAAATCATACAAAAATCCTCCAATGGTAATTATTACCACAGCATACACCGAATATGCCTTGGAGAGCTACGAGCTGAATGTATTGGATTACCTGAAAAAACCTTTCTCATTCGAACGATTTTTACAAGCAATACAAAAGGCCGAAGAAAAGGTGAAGGTAGTTGCAGAGCCACAGGAAACCGGAAAGGAAGAAATGGAATACATTTTTGTAAAAGCCAATAAAAAAACGATTAATATAAACCTTGATTCGATACAATATGTTGAGGCTTTAGGAGACTATGTAAAAATATTTACCAATGAGGGACATGTGGTTACCTATCAATCTTTAAAAGGAATTGAGCGATTACTGCCTTCTGCAAAGTTTTACCGTATCCACAAATCATACATTGTAGCATTGGCAAAAATAAAATCGATTGAAGGAAATATGGTGCATATGGACAAAAGCACCATTCCAATAGGAAATAATTACAAGCAGGGATTCTTCCAAAGAATTCATCCCGTGTAATTTTTATAATCAAGTCTGTTTGAGTAAGTAAAAGGGTCGATATTCAGCATCGGCTCTTTTTTTTATCGAGAAAATTCCGATTTATTTTTGAGCGATTGAATATAACAATACTTCGTGAATGTTTTTCAACCATCAGGTTTATAGTAATTTATATTTTTGAGATGTGATTTTGCAATGAGTTGTTTTTGAGCGTATTGTAAGTCAAACTAATGATTTAGGACTAAAAACTAACGAACTATTAATACAACGAAAAGAGCAAAAAAATGTTGTGAACTAAAAAAGAAGTTAAAATATAATGCCCAATATGCTGTGAATTAACCGCTATTTGCTAAATTTAGGCTTTGATAAATTGAATCCGATCAATATTAAATTTGAAAAACTATGAACAGACGTATTATTTCTCGTTATACCTTTATTCTTTTTGCTTTGGCTTTGAGTGTTGTTTCTTGTAAATCAGTAGATAAGAAAAAAAATGGCGAGCAAACAGTAAAGCCATTATTAAAAAAAGCTATTGAAAGTGAAATTAAAGATGTGGTATACCCCTTGCCAACTACATTTGAATTAACTTCGATGCTGAATCGTATTGGTGCTGACTATATTCTTGGATTGTCAAATTCATCTGATAATGCTGATAAATATTTTACTGAAAAAGCAAGAGCTTTAAACCTTGGTGTTTACAGTGCTGCTTTAAGTTATGCAAGTACATACAATCGCAAGCAGGAAACAATGTTATTTTTAAAGGCATCTAAAACTTTAATTGATAATCTTGAAATTGCAAGTGCATACAATGAAACTCTTGTTGCCGATGTAGAAAAGAGCCTTGACGATAAAGATCAGTTGGTAAAAGTTATCACCAACTCTTTCTATGATACATACGAATTCTTGAACAAAAACGGTAAAGCCAACTTATCTCTTTTGGTTGTAAGTGGTAGTTTTATCGAAGGATTATACATTGCAACTCATATTTCGGAAAATACCTATGCAAACCCTGAAATTGTAAAAGTTATTTTCGATCAAAAAGCTTCTTTGGAAAAATTACTTGAAGTTTTAGAACCTGAAAAGAAAGATCCTAATGTTGCAGCTTTAATTACAGAATTTACAGGATTAAAAGCAAGCTACGATAAGGTTGTTGAAGGTAAAATGACAGAAGGTCAACTGAATGAAATTATTGCTAGTGTAGAAAAACTTAGAGGCAGTATTGTGGAGTAATACCAATTTTATTTTGGAATGAGCGTTAAATTGTTTTGAATATTTTGAGTTTAGACAAGTTAAAAAATTAAGGCATAGCAGAGTTACGGCGCAATTTTTTAATGAAGTGTAAACTTAAAATAGCAGAAGAATAAT
>JAOARS010000140.1 GCA_025210415.1 Marinifilum sp.
CTTCCTCTTGTTATCACAAATCATCACAAAGAAATTTACCGCAATAGTATCATTTTCGATTACTTTATCAGGTCGAAGAAAAGCTATTCTGAGATTGAAAATCAACTTAATGCATAGCAATTCCTACTGCTTGCTTTAATTTCCTGATCTTTTTTAATTTTTAATTGCCTGATTGAAATTGTAAGTTGATAAGTTATAACATTCTATTAATTGGTTATTGTATTCTGATATCTTTTTGTAATTTTTTGTTAATTTATTATATCTTTTTATTTTAAGTTTGTATTTTTTTATTTATTATTTATAATTTTAAGATAATAGATTGTAACATTCTATTATTTAACTGAAGCTTTCCGTTACTCAATTATAGTTTTCTACTGCTCGGCTGAAGCTTTCTGATAAGATTATATAGATACTATTGCAATCACACCTTCCTAATATTACAATGCATTATAAATAAATTATTTTTAGAAGAAAAAGAACATTCACCAGGTAAGTACAAAAAATAACTGAATAGCGAAATTGCATAAGCAGTTGTATCTCATAAATAAGAATTTAATGAATATCTATTTTCTTTAAATGTCTAAAATCAGATAAATAGGATGAATAGCTCATTTTGAAATGAAATGGCACTAAAAGATGTTGTTGTGGAAGGTTGATTTGTCCACATAAATAAACATCGGGGCGTAGCCACATAATCTTCGTAGAAAAATAGTTTATAAGAAATAGTAGGGGCATAGCCCTGATATCATATAATTAAGCGACACCTGATTCTTGAATATTTGTTTGGAATAATAAACCAATGTCAGGGCTAAAGCCCCTTCATTATCATTGGTAAAAATAGCTGGTTTTGTATTCGAATCATACAAGCATATTACGGTACGCTGTACCTTGATTTCTTTATATGGAATGTGTTGCTACAAATATTATGGTGCTCTGCACCAATAAATGATATATTTCCTGTTTTATTATTCTCTTAAGCAGCAGCGCTGCGTAATATTTGTAGATGTGATGATATCATAAATATCATTAAGGTGCAGAGCACCGTGATATAACTCAAATTGCCAGAAATTCTTTCTTGACAATTAACGATTTCCTCGTTAATTATTTAGATTTTAAACTACTCTGGAAAATATGTCTAGGTAGTAGCCGTAAACTTCAACCCAATAATGGCAACAAGCAAAAGGAGCATAAAGAATATACGAGAGAAGTGAACAGGTTCTCCAAACAAAATTATTCCTAGTACTGCGGTAGAAAAAGCTCCTATCCCTGTCCATACGGCATAGGCCGTACCAACGGGTAAATTTTTAATGGCCAAAGCTAAAAAGTACAAGCTAATTCCCATGGCAACAATGGTAATTACACTTGGCCATAACTTGGTAAATCCTTGTGCATATTTTAATCCAATAGCCCATACAGCCTCAAACAATCCCGCTACAATTAAATAAATCCAAGCTATTCCCATAATTACAATTTTTCAACCAACTTCTCTAACTGAATCCCTCTCGACCCCTTTATCAGGATGTAATGATTCGTAACATTCTCCTCTTCCAACATGGCAACAACTTCATCGGCCGTAAGAAATGTCTTAAACTGATCTACAGTATTTACCTTTGAGAAAATATCTCCAACCAAGTATACATTTTCCAATGTTCTCCCCTGCAACAAATCAATTAATTGCTGATGTTCTTTTTCTGAATCTTCACCTAACTCCAACATATCTCCCAAAATCACCAACTTGTTTTTCATCTTTAAATCGGCAAAATTGTTCACGGCAACCCCCATACTGCTTGGGTTAGCATTGTATGCATCTAAAAACAGAACGTTTTTCTCCGTTTTTTTCAATTGTGAACGGTTATTGCTTGGCTCGTAGTTTTCCAAAGCACCTTTTATATCAGATTCCTTGATATCGAAATACCTCCCAACTGTAACAGCTGCCAAGGCATTCTCGAAATTGTAGCCCCCAATCAATTTGGTTTTAATGTAAAGTTTCCCAATTTTAGGAGATCTTAATTCCAATATCAAATAGGGTTCAGCCTGAAGAAACCTGGCTTTGCTGTCGGCCTCTTCGGTGTTACCGTAGCGATATATTTCCTGATCATTCAGCATACCCATCAAATAATCGTTTTCGCAATTCACAAATACCTTGCCTCTGCCCTGCAAATAATCGTAAAGCTCTTTCTTGGTTTTTTTAACGCCTTCGAACGAACCAAAACCTTCCAAATGTGCCTTACCAACATTGGTAACGATTCCAAAATCCGGCTCTGCAATCTCACACAAAAATTTTATTTCTCCAGAATGATTGGCTCCCATCTCAACCACACCAAATTCTGTTTCTTCGCTCATCGAAAGCAAGGTTAACGGAACTCCTATGTGATTGTTTAAATTGCCTTGGGTAGCATAAGTTTTGTATTTCTTACTCAAAACTGCATTCACCAACTCTTTGGTAGTTGTTTTTCCATTGGTTCCTGTAATGGCTAATATCGGAATACTTAAGCTTCTGCGATGCTCTCTAGCCAAATCCTGAAGTGTTGTTAATACATCATCTACAAGAATACAAGAATCATTCACTGCAAATTCTTCTTCATCAACAACAGCATACTTACATCCTTTTTCAAGTGCCGATTCAGCAAATTTATTTCCGTTAAAATTTGCACCTTTTAAAGCAAAGAAAATTGAATCGGGAACAATCTTTCTTGTATCAGTAACAACAATTGGATACTGTTTAAATAAGCTATATAGTTTAGAATTTTGCATAGGAGTCTTCTGATATTATTTCAACAAACGAAATTAATAAAATCAAATAAAAAACCCCATCCTTTTACAGAATGGGGTTTTGATTTATTTCGAAAAACTACTTTCTATTTCTGAGTCGGCCTTCCAACGCGAGTCATCGCACAACGGAAACCAATATCATCTCTTGCTTCTTTCTGATCCATGAATCTACGTGCACTTGGAGCCATCCAGAAAGCTCTGTCTTTCCAAGAGCCACCTTTGTATATTCTCGAATTATCGGTAACCATAGAACTAAAATCGCTACCATCTTGTCCTCTACCCTGCACATACATACGGCTCGAACCCTGTGTCTGATGCTCCGGATTGTTCCATTCGTAATCAGATACAATACTCGATGAAACATCACCATCGCGATAATTACGGTTATCAGCAGTTTTGTAGTTCTCACGTCCTACCAATTCCTCATCTTTTTGTAATCTGTAACGAATGCGTCCTAAAGAATCTTTCTCAGCAATATTGCCTTCTTCGTCGCGTACTTTAGTTTTAAATACGTTACCACGATATGGATTGAACTCTGCAATATCTTCAGGAGACATCGGACGATATACATCGGCAACCCACTCGCTCACATTACCAGCCATGCAATACAAACCAAAATCGTTTGGCCAAAACGAATTTACAGGAACTGTAATATCACCAGCATCGTTCAACGCTCCGGCAGTTCCCATGTAGTCACCACGTCCGCGGGCAAAGTTTGCCATCATCTGGCCACGCACTTTCTTATTCTCGTTTCTTACCCAATGTCCATCCCAAGGGAAAATTCTTTTATCGGTAATTCTCTCTTCTTCCGAGTTTCCAATTAAAGCAGTTGCAGCATATTCCCACTCAGCCTCAGAAGGCAAACGGTACTTGGGAAGAAGAATTCCATCAGTCCAACGAACTTGTCTTTCTTCGTTATCCGGATCTAAATCTGGTAAATTTTTATTTACAGAACCTTCGTACTGGCCAGCCAAGTAAGCTTCAGTATTAAAGTTGTTTTCATCTCTTTGCGCAGGATCATCGTTTAAAATTCCTTTATCAATCAAAATTCTTTCGTTTACACGATCGGTACGCCACTCGCAATAATCAATTGCTTGCTCCCATGAAACACCAACAACAGGATATTCTGCATAAGCAGGATGACGAAGGTAATTGTTTACATATGGCTCATTGTATGCCAACTCATCGCGCCAAACCAATGTATCAGGCAGTGCTTTTTTATAAACTTCAGGATAAGAAACGTAAACTCTTTTTGTCCAATGCAAGTATTCCAGATAATCAACATTACGGACTTCTGTTTCGTCAATATAAAATGAAGGTACAGTAACTCTTCTCGGAACATTGTTCCAATCGTACATTACATCTTGTTGGGTTCTACCCATTGTAAATGTACCACCTTGTACAAATTTAAGTCCGGGGCCGGTAGCCTGTTCGTAACCGCTATGATATTCAAAACCTCCATTATCAGGATCATTATATGCCCATCCCGTAGTTTTTGATTTCTCTCCTTTACCTACCAGGTTTTTAACCTTCGAACATGATGGGAAGATCATTAAACCGGCAGCAAAAACAGCAATAACTATGCTATAATTTAGTTTCATAATAGATTGAATGTAGTTTATCTTCAAAAATACTTAACTCAACAAATATAACTAAAAGTGCTATAAATTTATTGTATCTGATTTGAGTTTTTCGTTTTATTATTTAACATTTTTCTTTGCAATTTTTCAATTCCTCTCATCTGCCTGATTCTCTGAAACTAAGCTTGAACAATAGATTAATCCTAATTTGATAAAACAAATATTTCTGAATAAAATATTTTTAAGTACAAGTAAAATTTTCAAGTTTCAGATATCACAAGCTCCTTGCTCGTCAATGTGTAAAGTTTTGTTTATTTTGCATTAATTCTGTTTTCAACAACAAAATTTTAATCCAAAAATGCGCTATTTCTTATTTCTTCTAATTTTGCTTATTGGAAATCTTAGTTTTTCACAAACAACCGATACTTTCAAACTAGATTGGTATGACACTAATATTACATCTCCCGATGGCGAAACGATTAGAACCACAAGCTTTAATGGCGCATCTCTTACACTGAATAACAACTGGTTACCCGAATTTTATCACTTACAAAGAACTGGTTCGAACGGAGAAATATTCTCTATTGAGTTATTGGATACGCAATTTAAACAGTTAAGTTCCGTTGAACAACAGATTTTACGAAATAAATCTTTTTCTTCAGAAATTACAGTTCAAACAGAAGCAGTAACAATCAGAAAAACAAAATATCAAAAAGTACAATTTATCCCAATAAGGAAAAATCCAACAAGCGGCATTCTTGAAAAATTGATAAATTTTAAATTAAGATTTAAGAAATCGGGACAACAAAGATTTGCCAAATCGATTAAAACCTACACTTCCAACTCTGTTTTAAGCTCTGGCAATTGGATTAAAATTGCTGTTGATACAAGTGCAATTCACAAAATTACATATTCCGAACTAATTGAGATGGGCATATCCAATCCTCAAAATGTTCGAATTTATGGTTATGGCGGAATGCTTCCTAAAATGAATTCTGAAAATGTTGTTGATGATCTTCCTGCTGTTCCTGTTTATTTTAATACAGGCAGCGATGGTGTTTTTAGCAATGGTGATTATCTGCTTTTTTATGCAAAAGGACCCAGAAATTGGAAATATGATGAAGATAAATCAGAGTTTGTGCACGAAAATCATTTGTACTCTGATCAGGCATTTTATTTTTTGAGTGCAGACCGAGGCAATGCACAAATTATACAGCAGCAAAATTCTGAATCAAGTTTTACCAATACAGTTAATTCGTTTAACAATTACAGGGTAATCGATAAAGATGAAATCAACCTACTGGAAACCGGAAGGTTATGGTTCGGACAAGAATATGACATTAGTACTGATTTCGATTACAATTTTAATTTTCCAAACCTACAAAATGGTATCAATTCAACAATTACTGTAAGTTTTGCTGCACGATCGGCATCATCCACCAGTTTGGTATTAAATTCTGGTTCTGCCGAAATTGGCAATGTAAATTTTACACCTGTTAATACCGGAAGCTACACTGCCACATATGCTGCATTAAAAGAGAGTAGTTTTAACAATTTCAGACCAAATGCAAGTAATTTTAGTATTAAACTGGAATATCAAAAAAGCTCGGCATCATCTGTTGGATGGTTAAATTATTTAAGAGTAAATGCACGATGCAATTTGACTTTATCTGGTTCGCAAATGGCGTTTAGAGATACTGAATCGGTTGGCATTGGCAACATTTCAAGGTTTCAAATACAAAACTGTAATTCCTCTACTTTGGTTTGGGATATCACAAATCAAAATACAATAAAACAAATACCTCTTACCTTAAACGGAAGTACAGGAAGCTTTAATACTGTTACCAGTAATTTAAAAGAGTTCGTTGTATTCAATCCCGAAGGTAACTTTCCAAGTCCTGAAGTTATTGGAAATATCCAAAATCAAAATTTGCATGCCTTGCCACAAACCGACATGCTAATTGTCAGTTCCAGCCAATTTTTATCGCATGCCGAACAAATAGCCAATTTTCATAGAACCAATGATGATTTACACGTAACGGTTATAGATCAAAGCAAAGTTTTTAATGAATTCTCCTCAGGTGCTGCTGATGTTGCAGCCATTCGCAATTTCGTTAAAATGTTTTATGATCGTTCAACTGGCGAATCGGATATGATTAAATATTTATTGCTATTTGGAGATGGTTCCTTCGATAATAAGCCTGGCCGTGAAAATAACACGAATAAAATCCTGACTTACCAATCGGAAAATTCGTTAAGCCCAACACAATCTTTCGTAACTGATGATTTTTTTGGCCTTCTTGATGACGATGAAGGTGAAGCTACAGGACTGGTTGATATAGGAATAGGAAGATTCCCGGTAAATACAGCAGAAGAAGCTCAAGTAGTAGTAAACAAAGTTCTTAACTATATTACTGAAAAAGGCGATTGGCAAACAATGGTTTGTTTTATAGGCGACGATGAAGACAATAATATTCACATGCGAGATGCCAACAAACTTGCCGTTAAGGTTGAACAGAATTATCCGCAATATCGGGTTCAAAGAATATTCTTAGACAATTTTGAGCAAATAACAACTTCTGCCGGTCAGGAATATCCGGGTGTAAACACTGAAATCAACGAAAGTGTTAACAAGGGAACATTAATAATGAATTATACTGGCCATGGTAATGAAAATGGTTTGGCTCACGAACACATATTAATGATTGATGATATATATGCCTGGCAAAACTCTGCCAAACTTCCACTGTTTATGACTGCAACATGCGAGTTTAGCAGATTTGACAATTACAAAAAATTATCTGCCGGAGAAATTGTTCTTTTACGTGATAATGGCGGTGGTATTGGATTGTTCACAACAACTCGCCTGGTATTTTCATCTCCTAACTTTACTTTAAATCAAAATTTCTATAATTTTTCTTTCGAAAGAGATGCAAATGGAAAATTTTATCGTCTTGGCGATATCATGAGAATGACAAAAAATGCAACCTCATCAGGAATTAACAAACGTAACTTCACTCTTCTTGGCGACCCTGCATTACAATTAAATTACCCGGAACACAATGCCATAAGTACTCATTTAAATGATGTAAACATTTCTCAACCCGTAGATACATTAAAAGCTTTAAGTGAAGTAAAAATATCGGGGAAAATTGTTACCAATACGGGTTCTGACCTAAACAATTTCAATGGTACAATTTATCCAACTGTTTACGATAAAGTCATCAAGAAATCAACATTGGGTAACGATGGAGATCCTTTCGAATATACCAGTCAAACCAGTATACTATACAAAGGAAAGGCAAGTATTAGCAATGGAAGTTTCGATTTCACTTTTTTCGTCCCAAAAGATATCAATTATCAATACGGCAAAGGCAAAATAGCATATTACGCTTCAGGAACCACAACCGACGCCGCTGGTTATACCAATTCAATTATTGTTGGTGGAACAAATCCGAATGCCAGCAATGATAAAATTGGACCTGATATTGAATTGTATATGAACGACGAACAATTTACACCGGGCGGAATGACAAATGAAAACCCATTGTTGCTTGCTGTTATTCAAGATTCGAGTGGTATTAACACTGTTGGCAACTCCATTGGTCATGATTTAGTGGCAATATTAGATCAGAAATCCGATAATCCGATTGAACTGAATGATTTCTACGAAGCTGATTTGGACAATTACAAAAAAGGCAAAGTAACATATCAATTAAGCGAATTGGAAACTGGCGAACATGAAATTCAACTTAAAGTATGGGATAATGTGAACAACTCGTCTGTAGCCAGTTTAGATTTTGTAGTAGCAGAAACAGCCAATTTGGTAATTAAGCATGTACTCAACTATCCAAATCCTTTTACAACAAATACGGGCTTTTATTTTGAACACAATCAAGCTTCAAGTGAATTGGATGTGTTAATTCAGATCTTAACCGTATCGGGGAAACTAATCAAGACAATTGAAACTACAATAAACTCTTCAGGAAACAGAGTTGGGCCAATTCAATGGGATGGAAAAGATGATTTTGGTAATTCTATTGGGCGTGGTGTTTACTTCTATCGTGTAAAAGTTAGAGCTAATAATGGAAAAACTGTAAATAAATTTCAAAAATTAGTGATCCTTAAATAATAAAAAACCACAATCACAGTTATTTGAATTATATTTACAGACTCTTATAAAAAAATGTTATGAATTATAGACTAACTCTAATTGCAAGTTTAATCTGTTTTGTGTATTTCACAGGTATTAATAAAGTTTCTGCTCAGACTTCAACGTCTGGAGCCAATTACATTTCTACTGCCGTTTCTTTTTTAACCATTACGCCCAATTCAAGAGCTGGAGCAATGGGTGATGCTGGTGTAGCTACATCGCCTGATGTTAATTCAATGCACTGGAATCCGGCAAAATTTGCTATGATTGATAGTGAATATGGTGTTTCTGCATCCTATACTCCCTGGTTGCGCGATTTGGTTGATGATATGAGTATTTCGTACCTAACCGGATATTACCGACTAGATAAAAACCAGACAATTGGAGCATCGCTTCGTTATTTCTCTTTGGGTGAAATTGCATTTTTACAAAGAGCCGACGAAACTGCAACTTTATACAAGCCCAACGAATGGTCCTTTGATATTGCATATTCCAGAAAATTAAGCGATGAATTTTCGGGAGGTATTGCATTCAGATACATTAGATCAGATTTAACCCAATCGCAAAATGTTGGGCCAACCTCAACAGAACCAGGTAATGCTTTCGCTGCTGATGTTTCTGTTTATTATCAGCACGAGTTTAGAAGAAACCGAAAAGATATGATTTGGTCCTGGGGATTGAATATTTCTAATATTGGTACCAAAATCAGCTATACAGATGATGATGAAAAAGAATTTATTCCAACAAATTTAAAATTGGGTACTGCTTTAAAAATGGAATTGGATCGATACAACTCTCTTACCATTGCCACAGATCTGAACAAGCTTTTAGTACCAACTCCAAGTAGTGGAAGTCTTGAAAAAGATGAAAATGGTGGGGTAATAGTTGGAAGTGGTGAATATTCGGACAAATCTGTTGTAGGTGGAATTTTCAGCTCATTTTCGGATGCACCGGGCGGAATGAGCGAAGAATTTAAAGAAATTGCATGGTCGCTTGGTTTGGAATACTGGTACCAAGAGCAATTTGCATTAAGAACCGGTTATTATTACGAACACGAAGACAAAGGAAATCGTAAGTATTTTACTGCCGGCTTAGGCGTAAAACTAAACATGTTCGACCTTGATTTTTCTTACCTGATACCTACAACTCAAAATAATCCGCTTAAAAACACATTAAGATTTAGTTTGACTGCGAATCTTGATAAAATTATGAAATAAATGAAGATTAGAGTTGGATTTGGTTACGATGTTCATCAGCTTGCAGAGGGTGAAGAATTTTGGTTGGGAGGAATAAAAATTGAACACAATAAAGGTTGTATTGCACATTCCGACGGAGACGTTTTGATCCATGCCATTTGTGATGCTCTTTTGGGTGCAGCAAACATGAGAGATATAGGTTATCATTTTCCTGATACATCAAACGATTTTAAAGGAATTGACAGTAAAATATTACTTAAAAAAACAGTTAAAATAATTGCAGAAAGAGGTTTTTCAATTGGAAATATTGACTCTACAATTGCTTTGCAAAAACCCAAAATTAAACCATTAATTCCAAAAATGCAGGAAGTACTTGCCAAAGTAATGGGAATAGACATTGATGATTTGGCAATTAAAGCAACAACTACCGAAAAATTAGGTTTTGTAGGTAAGGAGGATGGAATATCAGCTTATGCTACGGTTTTAATCGAAAAATAGAATTTCAGGACGGGACATATATTTAAAAAAAGCCTTTTACTTATTTGTAGAAGGCTTTTTTTAATTACATATCCTAATGTTATTTTGATCTATTTTATTATATTTATTACATATAGATATATAAATAAATTGAAATGCAAAATACAGGTAAAACACTTGTAATCGGTGCAAGTACTAAAGAAGACCGATACTCAAACAAATGTGTAAGATTATTGAGAAAACACAATATTGAAACTGTTGCTATTGGAAATAAAGCAGGTACAATTGAAGATGTAGAGATTCAAACAAACAGGCCTTGCGAAACAAAAGTGCAAACTGTTGCTATTTATTTGTCCCCAAAAAATCAGGAATCATTTATTGATTATATTATTGGATTGAAACCTGAGAGAATTCTATTTCCTCCGGGAACAGAAAATCAAGAATTCTACAAAAAAGCCAATGCTCATGGCATCGAAACCGAAGAAGCTTGTCCTTTGGTAATGTTGAATACGGGAGTTTATTAGAACAAAACATCAATGTCAGTAGTTAATTAATTGCTGACATTTTTTAATTCTTAAAAAAACATTTTATAATACCGATTTAAGGCTTCATGAACCTCATCCAAACCAATCGTTCTGCTTCTTCTTAAAACTTCTTGTCCATCTATAAAAACAAGTAATGAAGGATTCGTGTACAAACCTTCCTGAGCAGCAACATCTGGCTGTAAAGCTGTATTGACATGGAATGCTTTTAATTTTGGAAATTTATTCTGAAACAATTCTTCCAATTTAGGCTGTAATACCTCGCAAACACCACAATTGGGAGCTAAAAAATAAATATAGAACGATTCTTGCTTATCCTTCAAGCTCTGCAATTCTTTATAATCTGCTATATTCATGTTGTAATCTGGTATAATAAAAAACGGTTACCTTTAAAGATAACCGTTTCTATATTTTTCAAAATCGTACTATTCTTTTTTACGAGTTCTTCTTTTTGGTTTAGCAGCCGCCGCAGCTTTATCTGCCTCCTCCAAACTGTGGTCGTAATCGCAAATGTAACGGTCAACCAAAATACGTCCGCAATATTCACATACAATAATTTTCTTACGAGAACGGATGTCCATCTGACGCTGAGGTGGAATCTTGTTAAAACAACCTCCACATGCATCACGCTCAACAGTAACAACTGCTAAACCGTTTCTTGCGTTCGAGCGAATTCTTGAATATGCTGTCAAAAGTCTCTCTTCAATCTTAGTCTTAAATGACTCAGATTTATCCATCAACTTACCTTCTTCTTTTTGAGTCTCGGAAACAATCTCATCCAATTCTCCTTTTTTAGATTCCAAATCAGCCTTTTTCTCAGCAAAAACAGCTTCCGAATTTTCGATTAAAGCTTTTTTGTTCCCCATCTCCGCAGTAAACTCCTTGATGCGCTTTTCGCACAATTCAATTTCAAGGTTTTGGAATTCGATTTCCTTTGAAATAGAATCGAACTCACGGTTATTGCGAACATTCATCTGCTGAGCTTCGTACTTTTTAATTAACAAACCAGCTTCTTTAATCTCTTGCTTTTTCTTAGCAATCGTATCTACAAGTTCTTTTACCTCGTTATTTAGATTTTCGATTCTGGTATCAAGTCCGGCAATCTCATCTTCCAAGTCCTGCACTTCCAAAGGAAGTTCTCCTCTTAGCGTTCTAATTTGATCTACTTCAGAATCAACAGACTGCATTTCATACAGCGTACGTAATTTTTCTTCAACTGAAATATCCTTAAAATCTGAAGCTTTTGGATCTTGTGTTGTCATATGTTTACAAATAATTTATTGGATTCGAATTTATCTCAGAAATATGAACCGCAAAGTTAGGTAATTTTTTTGTAACTATCTCATAAAAAATATCCCGAGTAAACTGTTCACTTTCATAATGTCCGATATCGGCAATTATAATTTTGTCTTCAGCATCGAAAAACTCGTGATATTTAAAGTCTCCGGTAACAAAAACATCTGCTTTGGCAGAAATGGCATTGCGCAGTAAAAAACTGCCACTACCACCGCAAACAGCTACTTTTTTCACCTTATCTGTCGTAATATTGGTATGTCTAATACATCCACAACCAAATATTTCCTTTATCCTTTTCAGAAAATCAATCGTATTCTCTTCATTTTCCAACTCACCAACCATTCCCAATCCTACCTGCGGATTAGTATTGTCAAGAGAATAAATATCATAAGCTACTTCCTCATAAGGATGAGCGCCAAGCATTGCTCCAACTACTTTTCCTCTTAAATGTTTTGGAAAAACAGTCTCAATTCTTACTTCTGATTCGTAATGCAACTTACCCACTTCGCCAACATGAGGATTGGTTTTCTCCCCTCCTCTAAAGCTGCCAGTTCCTTCTGTATTAAAACTACACGAATCGTAATTTCCAATACTACCTGCTCCGGCTTTAAAAATTGCTTCTCTTACCTTTTCGGCATAATCACATGGCACAAAAGTGACAAGTTTCTTTAAATCTGCACCTACTGGCGATAAAATCTTCTTTTTCTGTAATCCGATTAAATCGCAAATGCGTTCGCTAACACCTCCCCGAACCGAATCGATATTGGTATGGGCCGCATAAATAGCAATATTATTTTTAATGGCCAACATTACAGTTCGCTCCACATAGTTCGATCCGTTAAATCTTTTCAAGCCCTTAAAAACAATTGGGTGATGCGCAATAATTAAGTTGGCATCTTTTTTAATTGCTTCTTCCACCACACTCTCCACAACATCAAGGCAAATTAAAACTCCATTTACCTCCTGATTGTATTCCCCTACAACTAAACCTGCATTGTCGTATGATTCCTGATACGACAAGGGTGCAAGCTGTTCTATTGACGAAATGATATCCCGTACTTTCAATTCTAATAAGTTTTAATGATTATAATGCATCTTTGATTTCCAAAAGAAGATTTTTTATTTCCTGTAATCGAGTAACTACAATAAAATTATTTTCCGTATCCTCTTTGTTTTCTTTTAGCTTTTGCTTCGCACCTTTCAAAGTCATTCCCCTCTCTTTTACCAAATGGAAAATCAGATGGAAATTTTCAATATCGGCCTGAGTAAAAAATCGATTTCCTTTTTTATTCTTCTTTGGTTTAATGATATCGAACTCTTTTTCCCAGTATCTAATCAAGGAAGTATTTACCTTAAACATATCGGCAACCTCGCCAATTGAATAGTAAAGTTTCTCTATTTTTTTTTCTTTATAAGGCACGTCGATTAATTTTTAAATCTTACCCTCTTTTTTAAAATTAGGGCAAAGCTAAATATTTGGGAATAAATTATTAATCTAAAAGTAATAAATAAAATGGCACGGAATAAATTTTCCCGTGCCACTTTTTATGTTTTCCTAGTTTTTATCGGTAGAACTAATCCATTGTTTGACCGGTGTTCTCAGCATAAGCAACCATTCGGTCATATTCTTCAGCTGAAAGATCATTAAAATAATAGTTAATTGGATTTACTGTTTTACGTCCTTTTCTCACCTCGTAATGTAAGTGTGGCCCTGTAGATATTCCTGTATTTCCAAGTTCTCCAATAATTTCACCACGTTTTACTTTTTGTCCTTTCTTAACTCTGTAGCCATCGAGGTGAGCGTAAACAGTGGTATAACCATATCCATGATCAATCACGATTTTCTTACCATAACCTCTCTCCTTTTTAACAGTTTTAACAAGGCCATCGCCAGTAGCATAAATTGGAGTTCCTATTTTTCCTGTAAAATCCATTCCATCATGAAATTTACGTGTTTTATAAATTGGGTGAATTCTCCAACCATAACCCGCCGAAATTCGTCCAAAATCTTTTATGGCTACAGGCATAATTGCAGGTATTGCAGAAAGCATTTTAAATTTGTTCTTCACCATCTCTTCCACATCATCGTACGATTTGGTTTGAACGTATACCGATTTAGCCAATTGATCCAACTTCTTAGTTGTTGATATCACCAAATCAGCATTATCCATACTTTCCAGGTGTTTGTATCTATTTACTCCACCAAAACCTGCTTTTCGTATATTTGAATGAATAGGCTCTGCCTCAAAAATAACACGATAGATGTTATCATCTCTTTGCTCCAAATCACTCAAAACTGTTTGCACCTGTTGCAGTTTTGTATTTAATAAAGTGTATTGATTGACTAATCGTTGGTTTTCTCTTTCCAATGATCTTTCCTTTGGAGATCCAAAGAAATAAAACAATCCAACAACCATAACGATTGCCAGTACAGAACTGGAAGCCATGTGCTTCAAAACATTGACAAAACGTGTCTTAAAGTTAATTTCTACCTTTTCGTAACTAACCGACTCAGGATTAAACTGATACTTCGTTTTCGCCATGTAATACTTTTAAATTAAATTTGCAAAAGAGGTATAAATTTTTCCTCAATTAAGTCAACAAAATTAAGGAATTAATCTAACTTTGCAAGCTAAGTATCGAAATCTCATCTGTTTAAAACATAATAGACTCATGAATTCTAGTGAAATCAGAAAAGCATTTTTGAATTTTTTTAATTCAAAGCAACATAAAATCGTTTCATCGGCACCAATGGTAATTAAGGATGATCCTACACTAATGTTTACCAATGCAGGTATGAATCAGTTCAAGGATCTCTTTCTTGGTAACTCGCCTGTAAAGTATAACAGAATTGCCAACTCTCAAAAATGCCTGCGCGTTTCAGGAAAACATAACGATCTGGAAGAAGTAGGACATGACACTTACCACCACACCATGTTCGAGATGTTGGGGAACTGGTCGTTTGGCGATTACTTTAAAAAGGAAGCCATCGATTGGGCTTGGGAATTGTTAACCGAGGTGTACAAACTTCCTGCCGACAGAATGTATGCTTCGGTATTTGAAGGAAGTGACGATGATCGATTAGAGCGAGATGATGAAGCAGCTGGATATTGGATGAAATATCTTCCGGAAGATCATATTATCAACGGAAACAAAAAGGATAACTTTTGGGAAATGGGTGATACTGGCCCTTGTGGCCCTTGTTCTGAGATTCATATCGATTTAAGAAGCGATGAAGAGAGAAAAATTACTTTGGGTAGAGATCTTGTAAATATGGATCATCCACAGGTAATTGAAATTTGGAATCTTGTATTCATGCAATTCAACAGAAAGGCTGATGGTTCTTTAGAAGCTCTTCCACACCAGCATGTTGATACAGGAATGGGATTCGAGCGCTTGTGTATGGCAATGCAAGGAAAAACTTCGAACTACGATACTGATGTTTTCCAACCAATTATTCAGGCCATTGCGAAAATGGGTGGTAAAGAATATGGTAAAGATGAAGAAATCGATATTGCTCTTCGCGTGATTGCCGATCATATCAGAACCATTGCTTTTGCAATTACCGACGGACAGTTACCTTCTAACAACAAAGCTGGATATGTAATTCGTCGTATTCTTCGTAGAGCTGTTCGTTACGGATATACTTTCCTTGGATTTAAAGATCCGTTTATGTATCGTTTGATTCCTGTTTTGATTGAAGTGATGGGAGAACATTTCCCTGAGTTGGTGAAGCAGCAAACATTAATTGAAAAAGTTGTTAAGGAAGAAGAGAATTCATTCCTAAGAACATTAGAGAATGGCATTCGTTTGTTAGATCAGATTATTGAAAAAACAAAAGCTGATGATTACAAAGTAGTATCGGGAAAATTGGCTTTTGAATTGTATGATACTTACGGATTCCCCTTGGATTTAACTGAGCTGATCCTTAAAGAAAAAGATTTGGTGGTAAATCGCCAGGAATTCAACAAGGAAATGGAGGCTCAGAAAAACAGATCTCGTTCTGCAACTTCGGTTGATACAGGCGATTGGGTTGAACTTTTAAAAGATGATGTTGAGGAATTTGTTGGATATGATTACCTAAACACTGAAGTAAGAATTACCCGTTACCGAAAAATTTCAAGCAAAGGAAAAGATTCATATCAGATGGTATTCAACATTACTCCTTTCTATGGCGAAAGTGGTGGACAAGTTGGAGATACCGGTTACATTGAAGCAAATGGACAAAAAATCTCTATTCTCGATACCAAAAAAGAACATGGTTTGATTGTACACTTTGCAAAAGAACTGCCAAACGATCCAACTGCAACTTTTAAAGCAATTGTAAGTGGTAGCAAAAGAAATCTTACTGCAAACAACCATACTGCAACACACTTAATGCATCACGCTTTGCGCGAAGTTTTGGGTGAGCATGTTGAGCAGAAAGGTTCATTGGTAAATCCTGATCATTTGCGTTTCGATTTCTCACACTTTCAGAAAGTAACTGATGAAGAAATTGCAAAAGTAGAGGCGATTGTAAATAAAAAAATCAGGGAAAACATTGCTGTTGAAATTAAAAACAACATTCCAATGACCGAAGCGGTTAATATGGGTGCAATGGCATTATTTGGTGAAAAATATGGCGATTTGGTTCGTGTTGTAAAATTTGAAGAATCGGTTGAATTGTGTGGCGGTACTCATGTTGAAGCCACCGGACAGATTGGTTTATTCAAAATCATTTCGGAAGGTGCAATTTCTGCCGGAGTTCGAAGAATTGAAGCCATTACTGCCGATAAAGCAGAACAATACATCAACGATAAGTTGAACACATTACGCGATATCGAAAAAATCTTTAAATCAAGTCAGAACTTAATCAAGAACATCGAAGATATCATGTCTGAGAATTCTGGCTTAAAGAAAGATTTGGAAGGTTTCATGAAAGATCGTTTGAAAGTTGTGAAGAACGATTTGAAAGCCAATATATCAATAACAAAAGATGTGAACTTTATTACCGAGCCAATTATCACTCAAAATGCTTCTGATTTGAAGGATATTGCATTCCAACTAAAAGGTGAAGTTGAGAACCTTGTATTTATTTCTGGTGCCGATTTGGGTGGAAAAGCAAATTTAACCATCATGTTCTCGGATAATTTGGTGAAAGAATACGACCTGCATGCAGGAAATATTGTTCGCGAAGCTGCCAAAGAAATTAAAGGCGGCGGTGGCGGTCAGCCATTCTTTGCATCGGCTGGTGGTAAAGATCCTAAAGGATTACAACAAGCTATCGAAACTGCTAAGAAAATGGTACTTCACAAGATTGAAGAATAAAATAATAGTTGCCAGCAAACAGCTTTCAGCTATCAGCATAACAAAACGTCGGTTCTTTTGAATCGGCGTTTTTGTTTGTACGGCCTTTGATGCTCTTGGCTTTTCGTCCCTATGCCTAATACCAATTTTATTTTGGAATGAGCGTTAAATTGTTTTGAATATTTTGAGTTTAGAC
>JAOARS010000141.1 GCA_025210415.1 Marinifilum sp.
GATTTTTCATTATCAACCTATAATCCGGAATCGGTAATTTCAAAAGTGAATGAGAATGATTCTTCAGTCGTTTTAGATGATTATTTTATTACCTGTTTTAAAACGAGTGAACAAATAGCAAAGATTACCAATGGAGCATTCGACTGGACAGTAGCTCCACTTGTAAATGCTTGGGGTTTTGGCTTTAAAAATAAGCTTGAACCAGAAGATATACCAGTCGATAGCTTGTTACAAGTAGTTGGATATCAAAAAGTAAAATTAGAAGGCGGAAAAGTGATTAAAGAGGATCCACGAATCATGTTTGATGCCAGTGCCATTGCAAAAGGCTATGGAGTGGATGTTGTGGCCGATTTTTTGGAATCGAAAGGAATCACCAATTATATGGTTGAAATTGGTGGAGAAATAAGAGCCAAGGGAAACAGTAATAAAAAAAGGCCTTGGCGAGTAGGAATTGATAAACCAATTGATGATCCTACGAGTTTATCCAGACAAATACAAGATGTTTTGGAGTTGAAAAATAGTGCTATGGCTACTTCTGGTAATTACCGACAGTTCTATATCAAAAATGGTAAAAAATATGCACATACCATCGATCCACGATTGGGTTACCCAGTACAGCACAGTTTACTGTCAGCTTCAGTTGTTGCACCAACTTGTATGAAAGCCGATGCATATGCAACTGCTTTTATGGTATTGGGATTGGAAAAGAGCATTGAAATTGTAAAAAATGATCCGGAATTGGAAGCTTATTTTATTTACACCGATGAGGAAGGTGCACTGGCTACTTTTATAAGCGAAAATTTAAATGCTAAAGTCCTGAAGTAACGAGTAATCCGTACAGTTTGCTTCGGAGCTTATAAATAAGTTATCGGTTTTCCGGTTTAAATGTCTGAAGTGCAGTTGTTATGAAATAATACAAACAGAGTAAACGGAAAACCGATAACCAATTATTTTGTCTCACACGATTCTACGTCATCATCGGTGCAGGCACACGAACTGCACCCACCACCAGTGAACTTGGCATTTTTATCGAAGAAAAGTTTAATGCCAAAACCTACGAAAGCCAAGAACAGTAAAAATACTGCCAATAATAATATTTTAAAGAATACTGCCATATTTAGTATTGTGTACTCTTTAAATTACGAAAATTTGCATGTGAAGTTTTACTAAAAATTGATTTTTAGTCTTTTTTAACTTTTAGAAACTTTACAGGCTTTCCAACTCTTTATCTAACAGGCTTAATTTATTAAACTGACGAGCCTTTTTGACTTTATCCTGCTCCATTTTGTGTTGCGAAGTAGCACAACTAATCCCTCTCTTCTTCAACTCTTCATTTCTTCCAATGTGCAATTCAGGGAACCTTCCATTCTTTTTAATCAAGATTGAAATTGCAAACCCAATAAATGCAATTGCGAGTATTACAACAGTTAAAAGTAAAACCTTTACAATCATTTGAATAATTCTTAATAAATTAATGGCAAAGATATCATTTCAGTATTGCACAGCCAAATTAAACAAGAATAAAAGGTCTGAAATACTTGGAGTAATCTTTCTTATTTAGAATAATTCTTTCTAAATTTGATCTTAGAAAAACCAGAAAAATTCTGTTAAATAAACACACTAACATACTATGAATTTTGAAATGAAGGGGGAAGTTATTTCGAATTCAAAAAATAAAACTAATATGTCAGAAACAATAAAAGAAAACATGGAAGCAAAAGATGATAATTTATCATATGAAGATTTTACTTCCGAAGTTCTTGAAGATTATCGCATAGCAAATATTAGCCGTCAGTTAAGTATTTTAGGTCGTAAAGAAGTTTTAACTGGAAAAGCCAAATTTGGAATTTTTGGGGATGGAAAAGAGATTGCCCAGATAGCAATGGCAAAATCATTTCGCAATGGCGATTGGCGATCTGGATATTACAGAGATCAAACCTTTATGCTTGCGGCAGGAATGTTAACGCCCGAAGAATTTTTCGCTCAATTATTCGGAGAAACTCAGTTGGATAAAAATCCGGCTAATGGTGGGCGATTGATGAATAACCACTATGCATCAAGAAGTTTGAATGAAGATGGTTCATGGAAGAACCTTACAGAACAAAAAAATTCGTCGGCAGATATTTCACCAACAGCAGGACAAATGCCTCGTTTGCTTGGATTGGCTTATGCTTCCAAGCTGTTTAGACAAAATAAAGACTTGCATCAGTTTACCGATTTCTCCATTCAGGGGAATGAGGTTGCTTTTGGTACAATTGGCGACTCAAGTACATCCGAAGGCCATTTTTGGGAAACCATTAATGCAGCGGGTGTATTAAAAGTACCAATGGCCATGAGTGTTTGGGATGATGGCTGGGGAATTTCAGTACCTAACAAATATCAAACTACAAAGCAAAATATATCGGAAATACTTAAAGGATTTGAACAGGATGAGAATGGAGATGGATACCTGATATATAAATCTAAAGGGTGGGATTATCCTGCTTTGTGTAAAATGTATGCTGAAGGTGTAGAGTTGTGTAGACGAGATCATGTTCCGGTTCTGTTTCATGTTACAGAGATGACCCAACCTTTGGGGCATTCAACTTCCGGATCACACGAAAGATATAAATCCAAAGAGCGTTTGGATTGGGAGGCTGAGTATGATCCAATCAAAAAAATGCGTGAATGGATACTTTCTATGGAATTAATAGAAAGTGAAAAGCTGGATGAAATTGAGGCCGAATCAGTCGAAATAGTTAAGAAAGCTCGTCAAACAGCTTGGAAAACTTTTAGCGATCCGATTAAAAAGGAGCGTGACGCATTAATTAAGTTAGTAGAGGAGGCAGGATGTAATTGTAAAAAAACAGATAGAATAGACAGTATTACATCTGGTTTGAAAAAAGTAATTCATCCGGTACGAAAAGATAATGTGAGTGCTGCTAAGAAAATCCTGAGACATATTTGCTCTACTTGTGAAAGTTTTAAACCCCTTAAGTCTCAACTGCAATTGTGGTTAAAAAATACCATAACGGAAAATGAGGAAAGATACAGCAGTCATTTGTATAGCGAAACAGGATTGAAAATTAGCAACATTAAACCAGTTACTCCTGTTTACGGTGACAATTCAAAAACTGTTAATGGTAGAGAGGTACTTCGTGATAATTTTGAAAAATTATTTATTAAATATCCATTGTTACTCACCTTTGGTGAGGATACCGGATTTATTGGAGGTGTAAACCAAAGTCTGGAAGGAATGCAGGAGAAGTTTGGTGAACTTCGAGTTACCGATACAGGAATACGTGAGGCCACCATTTTAGGACAGGGTATTGGTCTTGCTTTGCGAGGCTTACGTCCGATTGCCGAAATACAGTATTTCGATTATTTACTGTATGCATTGCAAACCATGAGCGATGATTTGGCCACTATGCAATATAGAACAAAAGGAGGTCAAAAATCTCCTGTTATCATTCGAACTCGTGGTCATAGGTTAGAGGGTATATGGCATTCAGGATCTCCATTAAGTATGGTAATTAATTCTATTCGAGGAGTTCATGTTTGTGTTCCAAGAAATATGACTGTTGCTGCAGGATTATACAATACCTTACTTGAGTCGGATGAGCCAGCATTGGTTATTGAACCATTAAATGGGTATCGATTAAAAGAAAAAATGCCTGAGAATTTGGGTGAATTTAAAACGCCTTTGGGTGTTCCTGAAGTATTAAATGAAGGAAGCGATTTAACTTTGGTTACCTATGGATCTTGTGTGAGAATTGCAGAAGATGCAGTAAAACAATTAAAAGATTTTGATATTTCGGTTGAGTTGATAGATGTTCAGACACTATTACCATTTGATGTAAACCAACGAATTTTGGAATCTGTAAAGAAAACCAATAGAATCGTATTTTTCGACGAGGATGTTCCAGGCGGAGCAACAGCTTTTATGATGCAAAAAATTCTTGAAGATCAAAAGGCATATTTTTATTTGGATTCAGAACCCAAAACAATTACTGCAAAAGATCATCGTCCTGCATATGGCACCGATGGAGATTATTTCTCAAATCCTAATGCAGAAGATGTTTTCGAAGTGATTTATGATATCATGCGTGAATCAAATCCTGGTAAGTTTCCATCAATTTATACAGAGTAATAAAGATACCTGGAAATATTTGTGGATTTTTTTTCCGTTTTTTTCACCCGATTTATCATTTTGATTGTCTTATAAGTGATTGAGAAGTTTTCTTAGTGGGTTATTTCTCAGTTAAGCTTTTAGTTAGTAATTGTTGGATGCAATGTGGTAATTCTTCCCAACGATACATAATGAAGCAAAATATACTTGCAAAGGCAATCACTTCCCCTAAAAGTGATTGCTTTTTTTATGCTCAAATGCATCCTGAAAAATTATTTTTTAAAAATAAAATGCATTTTTTTTCATCCTTTGTCACCCCTTTTTAATTCGTACCTGTTTTAGTATTGTTCAAAACAAGAAATTTCGTGCCGATTTAATGGTAATGATATAAAAGGGCACAATTCTAAAGGGCTATGTTATATAGCATTAAACCCCAATTATGCATTAAGGTATTGAAAAGGAGGGCCAAGGTTTTCCACTTTTGCAAATATGCCATCGAGCCACGGCCTTCTATTTGCGTTTAAGGCTATCTTCAATACCTTCTTGTTAGCGTGCTTTACGCTCCATGCTCC
>JAOARS010000142.1 GCA_025210415.1 Marinifilum sp.
GTATAGAAATCGAATTGATTCAATCCAAATTGATACAATAATGAACCCGATGCAGCATCAACATTTGGCCACGGATTTGCAACCTTTCCTCCTTTGTAATTTTTTAGAATATCAGGAACCACTCTGAATAGTTTTTCAGCAATCTGATAACACACATTATCGGCACAATATTGTTTTCCAAAGTTCATAAATGCAGTAAACCTGGGATCTGTTACCCTTAAAACTGCATGCCCATAGCCGGGAATCACCTTACCGGAATCCAATGTTTCTTTAATATGTAATTCTATTTCTTCTTCCGATACCTGATCGCCAAACTTCTTGCGAATAGCAAGTATAAATTTCAAACATTCCTGGTTAGCCAAACCATGAAGCGGCCCTGCCAAACCATTTAAGCCTGCCGAAATTGCATAATACAGATCGGATAGTGCAGAATTTACAACTCGCGATGTAAAGGCACTAACATTACCACCTTCATGATCGCAATGCAAAACAAGATAAAGCCTCATCAAATCAGAAAATGCTTTGCCTGATTTTGGCAAACCAAGCATCAGTGCCAAATTTCCGGCCCAGTCTAGTTGAGAATTTCTTTCAATTAGGTTACCATCGCAAAACCTGATCCGATAGATACCTGCAGCCAATTCCGGCAGCTTTGCAATTACATTTAATGCATCTTCTAAAGTGTATCTCCAATACTCAGATTTGGCAATGCCTTTTAAATATTTTTGCTTAAATACCGATTCCTGTTCCATCGACAAAATTGCCAAACTTAACATGCTCATTGGGTGGGTATCATTCGGTAAAACCCTCAACAAATCCCATGTATATTGCGGTACACCTGATCTCTCATTCATTTCTTCCCGGAACTCTGATAAAAAATCTGTTTCAGGAAGATTTCCGGTACACAGCAAATAAAATATCTCCTCAGGGCATTTAAAGGAAAGATCTTCAACAGTATATTCCCCAATGTGAAGGCCAGAATAAGGATCAACAAAGGAAGTATTGCAAACCAATGCAGTCAATCCTCTCATTCCACCATAAACTTGTCCTACTGTTACCTCAGATAAAATCGCATCTCTGCCTTCAATAAAAATCTGATCGATTTCACTCTTTAACCGGGCGAGGTTATTCTTAATTTCATTTCTCAAAACAGACATATCGAACCACTTTAAACCTTAACATCAAAAAACCAAATCAGAAATATGCATTGCAGCATTTTAGAAGAAACAAGGTAGTCCCTTTAATTTACGAAAATTCAAGCAAATTTGCTGTTAAATAGCTCATTTGCTTGTCATCAAATAGAACATATCTACCAAAAACAAATGTCGGCAAGTTTACATTTGTACCATTTTAATAATTGCTTAACAGTTTAAACAAATCATTTATTATACCTTTCTTCAAAATCATTTTAATACCGATTAGTATTTAAAATGATCAATAACTTCATTCCATTTGTTATTGCTCTTTAAATATCTATCGGCATTATCCCTAAATAACTTTTGAATATTAATGGTATAAATCAAAACACAATGGAAAAGCGTAATAAAATTATTTATTGGATAGCAACAGGATTACTTACTGCTTTAATGCTAATGTCGGCAAGTATGTATTTTATGAATTACGAAATGGTAAGTGCAACTTTTAATAAGTTAGGATTCCCAACTTTTGTAGTGTATCCTTTGGCTATTGCCAAAATATTGGGGTTAATTGCGATCTTATCTAAAAAATCGAAATTATTGAAAGAATGGGCTTACGCCGGATTTTTCTTCGATTTTGTATTGGCCTTTACTGCCCATTTAGTAGCTCGTGATGGCGAATATGGCATGGCTTTCATCGCAATTGTATTATTAATTGTATCCAGAATTTACGATAGAAAAGTATTTGGGTGAGATCCCAAGTCAACAGTTTACAATGCTTGCACGCAAACAACTTGCGCCATATTTGGAATAATTTCTCTTGCTGTTCCTGATTTGTTCGATACTCTCATAAGCTCGAAAACTTGCTTGCAATAAAGGTATACCGAATTTTCTATTCGAAAAAGTTGGATTAAAAATCCGAATCTCTTCACCTGTGAATTTGCAAATTCACAGGTACTAAAAAAGCACCCCATAATTGGGATGCTTTTGCATACAAGCTCTGTTTGTATCTATTATTTCACTGCAACAACTAAGTATTTTGAAGCTTTCCAGAATTCTTCAGGATTTAAAATTGTAATTGCTTCAATCTCTTTTTCAGTTCCTTCTAATCTGTAAGAATCACTTGGATGAGAAGTTACAAGGCTAACTTTTTTACCTGATACAGGAATGCTTGTAATTTGAGTAATGTCAATTTGATTAAAGTTCTCAGGATTAATCTTCTGGTTCAATTTGTTTGTAGAACCAATTCCTAACAATCCACCTTCGCTTGTAACTACTTGTTTCATTTTTAGTTCCTTGATATCACCAATCACGTAATGTGCAGTGTTCAAGTCAGTAGTTTGCTCTTCAATAATCTTGGCTTTGTTTTCATTTTCTGTGTTCAATGCTACAACGGTACCATTCAATTCCGTTACTTGTCCATTCAAGTTTTCAACCTCAACGTTCAATTGAGCAACTTGATCAGATAATGCTGCGATAGAAACATCTTTCTCCTCAATCTGTGATTTCAAACCAGCAACTAATTTCTTCAATTTTGAGTTTTGGTACCAGCTGTTCTTCAATTTCTTGTCAAGACTTTCAATTTTAGCTCTGTTCTCTTCCAACAACTCACGAACAAGGTTCAAATCATTTACCATTTGTTCTTTTTGTCCAACAGATGGATTCTCATTGGCACTAACAGAAATAATCTGTTCTTTCTCTTTAATGATGTTCAGGTTTGCTGCAATAACATCAAACGATTCAACAAACTCATCAATAGTAGAGTCTTTCTCTTGAGCCATAACAGTCAATTGCTGATTCTGCTGACGAAGTTGTTTTAATTCTTTTTGGTTACAAGCTGTAAAAAATGGTAACACTAATAATGCAAATACTAACTTTCTCATAATTCTTAATTTTTTAAACAGGTTTACATCAATTCAAATTCACAATTACCATATGAGAATACTGTGCCGTAAATATTTTTTATCCGAAAAGAAAACGACAACAAAAGCTTAACTCCTGATAATGTGGTCTTTTAGCGTATTTTATTTTTTGGCACATTGAAATAGCATAGGTTCTGCAATCAAAAATATGTGGTGAAGATTCCACACTTTGTAGAATTACTTTCTACAAAAAAAGCCTGCACAAGGCAGGCTGGAGGGGTGTACCTTCGAAAATATCCGAAGGCATTCGATTATCTTTTAATGCGAATCAAGGGGTAAATTTCCTGATCCTCAAGTTTGAAAGCTATACTTTCTCCATTGATGTCCAAATAATTTTGAATTATAATATGAGCATATAAAAAAATGCAAACTGTCTAATTTTAGGAATTTTTCCCTTTTAGGAAAGATAGTGACAGCCACAAGGGTGTATTTTAGATTACAATTATTTTACCCTTTTCCCTAAAAAGGAAAAACTCAATTTGTAAAATCCCATAAACAACTCATTACTATTCAATAAATACAATTACTTCAAACCTTGAATCCCATTCTTATTTCTTATTCCAGATCAATGCAGCAGCTCCCAAAACGGCAGCGTTATCCTTAATTCCAGAAGGCAGAACTTGAATTTTCCCTTTATAGATAGGCATTAAATTTGTCTCTAAAGTTTCTCTTACCGGATCAAACAAAATATCACCTGCTTTTGCCAATCCCCCGAATAGGAAAATAGCCTTTGGGCTTGTAATGGCAACTACATTTGCTAAAACCTCGCCCAACATTTGTGCAGTGTAAGCAAAAGTTTCATTTGCCACAAGATCTCCTCTTTCGGCAGCTTCGGCAACCATTTTGGCTGTTAATTCGCTAAATGGTATTTCTCTAAGTTCACTATCGCCCAGGTGTCTTGCCAATAATTTATAAACCGTGCGTTTTACTCCCGTAGCCGAAACATAGGTTTCCAGGCAGCCCTTTCTTCCACAGCCACACTCGCGACCACTTTTACGAACAATTACATGTCCTACTTCTCCCGCAAAACCATCATGTCCGTAAAGCAAATCTCCATTCACTACAATTCCACTTCCCAATCCGGTACCCAATGTAATCATCATGAAATTATCCATTCCTTTTGCTGCACCAAATACTTTTTCTCCCATTGCTGCGGCATTTGCATCATTGGTAATCATTACAGGAACTTTTAACCTTTGCTTAACCAAATTAACCAACGGAATGCTTCCTTTCCATTTTAAATTAGCAGCATTTTCGATAGTTCCAGTGTAGTAACTGGCATTCGGAGCACCAATTCCTACTCCTATAATATTTAAAACACCTTCGTATTCATTCAACTTTAGCTGAACCAGATCAAATAAATCATCAAGGTATTTATTGATATCATCATGCTTTTGTGTTGGAATACTTCCCGAAACCAAACAGTTTCCTTCTTCATCTATACAACCAAAAACAGTATTGGTTCCTCCTATATCTATTCCTAAGGCAATTTCTTTCATTTCGATATTCTTACAATTTAATAACATGAGTACGATTAAAAATATGGTCACAGTTTGCACTGATTTTGAGTAGATATTTTCTCAAATTTTCGAAGGAATATCGAGATATTTCGAGGGGATTTGAGGAAATTTATGCCAAAAGCAGGCTAAACAGGTTATAATGCCAATTTATTTTCCAATCATTTGTGTTCACAAATTTCAACTATTCTTTAATAATTCAATTTTACTATTTTACCATTTACTTGTACTATTTTAAGATTATGCCTAAATTAA
>JAOARS010000143.1 GCA_025210415.1 Marinifilum sp.
GTTAAATTGTTTTGAATATTTTGAGTTTAGACAAGTTAAAAAATTAAGGCATAGCAGAGTTACGGCGCAATTTTTTAATGAAGTGTAAACTTAAAATAGCAGAAGAATAATGCTCATTTCAATGTAATATTGGTATTATTCTTCAATAAAAATAAAGATATCTTCATTTTTCTTTTTCATAAGGTATTGTTCACGAGCAAACTTTTCAAGATTTTGTTTGTTGGTTTTTAACTCGTGAATCCTCTTTTTATCATTGTCTATTTTTTCAAGGTAGTAAGTTTTTTCTTTTTCAAGAGCTTCAATTTTTGATTCATGATCCTTTCTTTCCCAAATGGAATGCTGATCGAAAAAGAATAACCACACATAGAATATCAGAAAAGTAATTACATATTTACTTCTGATTATCCGGGGAATGTATTTTTTTGCGAGTTTAAGAATCATAGGTTTGTCTTTCGGGCTAAATTACAAATAAAGTATAAGAGAATAAAGTTACACTTACGATTATTTTGCATTTGTAGAAACGGCATTAATGCAGTCTTTAATGACAAAGAAGATTTTAGGTCAGATTATCTTCCAATAAAAAAACGACCGAAGAAATTCCGGTCGTTTTCATCCAAAATAAATCATGTCATATAATTGGAAGCTGACACAAGGTCAGCTATTCCAATGTTTTTTATAAGTTGATATCAACTTTCTTGACCTGCAGTGAGAGAAATTAGTGTTTCATCTCAGTTACTTCATCCTGAACTTTTTCAGCACACTTTGATTTATCTGCTAAAAAGTTAGGATACATGTAATCTACAGGAGGAACAAATGATTCCTTGATTGTTCTTGGAGAAACCCAACGCAATAGATTAATCATAGAACCAGCCTTATCATTTGTACCAGATCCTCTGCCACCACCGAATGGTTGCTGGCCTACAACAGCACCAGTTGGCTTATCGTTGATATAGAAGTTACCAGCAGTGTGAGTTAAACGCTTAACTAGTTTTTCGATTGCATAACGACAACCAGCGAAAATAGCACCAGTTAATGCATAAATAGAAGTCTGATCCAAAATATCTAAAGTTTCGTCTACCTTATCATCTTCGTAAACAAAGATTGTGATAATTGGGCCGAACAACTCTTCTTCCATTGTAATGTAATCAGCTTTTTTAGCTTGGATTACAGTTGGCTTGATAAAGTAACCTACCGACTTATCGTACTCGCCACCAGCAACGATTTCAGCATCTGGAGAAGCCTTAGCATCATCAATAGCAGAAGCTAACTTGTCGAATGTAGTTTCATCGATAACTGCATTGTGGAAGTTTGTGAAATCTTCAGTTCCACCAGTCTTGATTTTAGCAAGATCTTCCTGAACCATTTTCAATACTTCATCCCATTTGCTTGCTGGAATATATGCACGAGATGCAGCAGAACACTTCTGTCCTTGATATTCGAAAGCACCACGAGTAATACCTGTTGCAACTTCTTTTGCATCAGCAGTTGGGTGCATGAAGATATAATCTTTACCACCAGTTTCACCTACGATACGTGGGTAAGACTTGTACTTGTGAATGTTGTTACCAATAGTTTTCCAAATGTCCTGGAATACGCCAGTAGATCCTGTAAAGTGGATACCAGCAAAATCAGGTGAGTTGAAAATTACATCAGCAGCAGCAGGACCAGAAACGTATACCAAGTTGATAACGCCATCAGGTACACCAGCTTTTTTGAATACTTCCATTAAAACCTGAGCTGAATAAACAGCAGTTTTAGATGGCTTCCAAACTACAGTGTTACCCATCATTGCAGGAGCAGTTGGAAGATTACCGGCAATAGCAGTAAAGTTGAATGGAGTTAATGCGAAAATAAATCCTTCTAACGGACGTTGCTCAACGCGGTTCCAAACACCTTTCGATGACATTGGCTGTTGCTTGTAAATTTCAGTCATATACTGAACGTTGAAACGCAAGAAATCAGCAATTTCACAAGCAGAGTCGATCTCAGCCTGGAAAGCATTTTTCGATTGTCCCAACATGGTAGCAGCATTTAATTTCATGCGGTAAGGACCCGAAATTAATTCAGCAGCTTTTAAGAAGATAGAAGCACGATGCTCCCATCCAAGGTTTTCCCATGCAGGCTTAGCAGCTAATGCAGCGTCAATAGCCATTTGTACATGCTCCTTGCCACCTTGATGGTAGTGTCCCAACACGTGTTTGTGATCGTGTGGAGGAGCCATGGTAAACAAATTATCAGTTCTTACTTCTTCGTTACCAATATACATTGGAACATCAATTACTTCAGAACGCATTTGTTTAATTGTAGCTTGCAATTCAGCTCTCTCAGGAGTTCCTGGTGCATATGAGTAAATAGGCTCGTTAGTTGCAGTCGGAACATTGTATATACCTTTTGGCATGATAATGTTTGTTTAAGGGTTAATTTTTTACAGTTTTCTTTTACACTCTGAGCAAATCTAAAAAAAAATCAATTCTTGATTTATGAGTATTATCATACTTTAAATAATTACATGAAAAACCTCAGGTCAAGATTTTCACAAAAATTGGAGTTTTGCGATTAATTTTCAACTTATGATATAAAAAACTGATTTCGATTAAAAATATTGTCACAGTTTGCAGTGATTTTGAGTAGAAATTTTCTCAAATTTTCGAAGGAATATCGGGATATTTTGAGGGGATTTAAGGAAATTTATGCCAAAAGCAGGCAAGTTCTTTGAAAAAATCATCTTCATCCAATCTTCACTTTAAAAACACTTCAAAATATCCCGATATTCTTTCAGAGTTTTTAAAGCAAATCTTAAATAAATCTGATTTTCTGTGATAGATATTTTTAATCGAAATCAGGTTAAAAAGTAGAACAGTCGAAATATTTTGCTGATAGCTGCTGGCTGCTGAAAGCTGATTAGCTATCAGATAGTTTTCTGATCTTGATATTTAAATAAGCCATAGCAATGGTAACAAACGGACTTATAATATTAAAAAAGCAGAAAGGGGCAAAAGCTGCTGTGGCTACTCCCAATGCTCCAGCCTGTGCAGCTCCACAAGTATTCCATGGTACCAAAACTGAGGTAACCGTTCCGGAATCTTCCAGTGTTCTACTCAATACTTCGGGTTTTAAATCCTGATCTTGATACGATTTTGCAAACATTCTTCCTGTTACCACTATAGATATGTACTGATCGGATGCAGTTAAATTCAAGAATCCACAACTAACGGCAGTGGTGGTAACCAAGGACCCGGTGGAATGAACCGCCTTTAACATTGTTTCGGTAATCTTTTTTAGGATTCCAGCAGTTTCCAGTATCCCACTAAATACCATTGCTGTTAAAATTAACCAAATTGTATTCAGCATTCCTTTCATTCCGCCAGTTGATAGCAGGCCTTGTATGTTTTCATTGTCTACAGGAACACTTATATCCGTAAAGATTGATTTCATCACTACATTGTAGCTTGCTTGTATAAAGGAAGAATTATCGGACAGCTGATAGATAACTTGAGGTTGAAAAATGATGGCAAAAACACCACCTATTAATGTGCCTGCAAATATTGCTGGTAAAGCCGGTACCTTTTTGCTAATAATTACAAATAATAATATAGGTACTAAAAACAACCAAGGCGTAATGGTAAAGTTTTCTTTAATGGCCATTTGAACTTGCTGTATACTTTCCGGATCAATTTCTCCATGTTTGGTAAAGCCAATAATGGTAAATATCACCAATGTGATTAATATTGATGGTACCGTGGTGTACATCATATAACGGATGTGTACAAACAAATCGACATTGGCCATTGCAGGAGCCAGGTTTGTTGTATCGGATAAGGGAGAAACTTTATCACCAAAATATGCTCCCGAGATAATGGCTCCCGCAACCAAGGCCGGATTGATCTCCATGGCATTCCCAATTCCCAGCAGCGCAACCCCAATGGTGGCAATGGTAGACCATGACGAACCTGATACTACAGAAACGATAGCACATATTATTACTGACAGCATTAAGAACAGTTTTGGATTCAGGAATTCCAAACCATAGTAGATCATGGCAGGAACAACACCGGAAATCATCCAGGTTCCAGCTAAAGATCCTATCAGTAATAATATCAACATAGATGGCATTGCTGTTCCAATGCTCTTCACAAAGCCTTTCTGTAAATCGTCCCAGCTTTTTCCTTGGCCAAGTGCAATAATACCTCCAACAGCAGCAGCAATTAGTAAAGAGAATTGATTGGCTCCTTCAATGGCAACATCGCCAAAAACAATGGCATTAATGCTAAGTAATGCAATTAATAAAAGTATGGGAATTAAAGCTTCTGCAAGCGAAAGAGATTTGTTGTTCTGGAGCATGAGTAGTTTTTTGGGTTGGTTTAGAGCTTATGAACTTACAAAATATAATTGTGCTTTTGAAATAGGTGTAGAACTCACTATTTTTCACAGCAGAAACATTTATACCAATCCTAAACTTTTTGCCATACCAACCGCTTCAACCGAGTTTGAAACATTTAGTTTGTTCATGATATTGCTTCTGTGATTGTTGACAGTATTAACACTAATAAACAACTGTTCTGAAATTTCTTTGCTTCTTAATCCTTTTGCAAGCATATCAAGTATTTGCCTTTCTCTCTCAGTAATGTTTAAATTACTGTGTCTTTTACCTTCAATAGAAAAAATTATTTCGTTTTTATGAACATTGCGAAACGTTACCCTTCCTGGAGTGTCCATATCCTGAATTGGTGAAAAGTCCATTATAAGCAGGGTAAGCCATATATTACCTACGGCATCAACTTCAAGAATTGAAGTTTGAGAAATTAATCTAACCCAGTTGTTGTAATCATTTAGAATTCTAAAATCTGATGTTAATTTAGTGTGTTTAGGATTTTCAGAAGGATTTTCTCTGTGATATAAACTTGCCAGTACACTACCCTCAGTAGCAATATAATCTTCGGAGTGAAACCTCGACCTGAACCAATATTGATCATGATAAGGAAACTTATCAGCATTAAACCCCAAGCGAGAATTGATATTTTTTGATGTAAAGAAGTAGTTCTTTTTAAAATAATCGATAACGATAATAATGCTGGTATTAAGAGAATCTAACATTTCTAACATTGGCAGATAACTCTCTGCAATGGAATAATCAACATTACAA
>JAOARS010000144.1 GCA_025210415.1 Marinifilum sp.
AACCTGGACAGTGAATTAAGGCCAAAAGTAAGTATCACATTTGTACTTTTATATAATATGTTCTTCAGTGGCCCACCCGGCCAATGTTTGATTTTGTCATGCCTACTTCATGGGCATACATGTAGATAAATTGTTTCGTGACAGAATCAATAATAAGGGATTAGGTAATGTCAGGGGTTTAATTAACATTTTCAGCAGGAAGGCAACTGGTTTTCACAGGCAAGTAAAACTTTTTGAACAGAAAAACTTTCCTCTAGATGGTGCATCAAAAGGTCCAGCCAACCTATGGGTTTCCAGCTCCTTAGTTAATTTTTCATCAATCATTTTGGGCTGTTGTCGGGCAGATAACAAATTAGCAGATTCATACGATCTACTTTGACCAACAGAAAAAAGATGAAATCCATACTTAAATCCATTAACTAAGAACATACGATTTTGAAAATCATACCCTTCAAGCAAAAATTCAAGTCGATTTACCTTTACTGGTGTTGGAAGCGGTAGGATTGGCAGCAACAGGTTTCCCGTGGACTTACGAAAATTGTGGCAATTTATCATTTGATGATTCTTTTGGCAAAGTGGACAATAGTGTTTAAAATTGCATCCAACACATTTTAAGCCTTTATGATGCTTCCAGCAGTAACCTTTGGGAACTCGAAAGCCTGTTTTCAATTCACCCTCAAACTTCTTTGGTTGTGAAAAACTATTTCTGGGTGGCTGCGATCTGATCCACAACTCCCAATGTACAGAACCCCAAGGATATGCTTTGGGGTCTTTTTGTTGGAGATAGTGAAAATTCTCATCATAGTAGCGCCAGTTGTATCCCCTTGCTGCCAAATCCCTAATAATCTCACTATATTTCATCAATAGGGGAGCTTCAACAGGATATTTCTGTGTGTAGACACCCACAAAGATCTGGTAAGCTGTGACCCTCATTTCAATTGAAATAATTTGCTTTGCCTTTTGCTTGGGCTCCAATGTGATGAGTGGGTGGTCTGTTGGTGATTTTGTATCATTTGAAAGGCAAAGATGAAAACTGTCATGTTCTTTCTTGTTATTTAAGAGCAATCCAAGATCAACATATTCATGGGCCCATATTTTTCTTTTTAGTCTATCGGAAACTGACATGTCAATGGGGATGTCTGATGGCACAAAAATATCTTTTGGCTTAGAGATTAGACTGTTGCTGCCTGACAAACCATCCAATACACTCGCAATTGACCCCTGTACAATTGCTGCTGATGTGTTAGCCTGATCTGAAGTATTAAGAGCAAATGCCAGTTAAAATCGTGCAAAATTGAAATTTCACGGCCAGGCTCAAAATTCTGATTTCTCTCATATTCTGTCCATAGATAGGCATTACCAAATAAATAAACGTGGTATAGTTTGTTTTTCCAAAGACCGCTGATATTTGACGAAAATCGAGAAAAACTATTTTCGCTGTCGGCGACTTCAAAACAACCAAAATTTATGACAAAATCGGCTGCTCGCAAAACTTTGCTTGCATGCAAAAGGCATGGAATTTGGGAAAAATCTTTTCCAGTGTATTAATTTATGAAGACTTTTACTCCTTGTTTTGTGGTAAATTTTCATCTTAGCGATAATCTGGAAGGTAAACAAAAATATTTTAGAATTGCATATTTTTGAACCGATAAAAATTTAAATTGAACTTGAAAGACGCGATTACATTTTTAAGCATGTGCTACACCTTGGTTTTTCCTAAAACTTAAGCTATAAGGTATTTACACATTGTACTAGGACATATGTAAAATCTGGCTTGGGTAATTTAATTTGCGGTTCACACGAAGTCTTCGAAAGTGATCAAATTTTGGATGAAATATGAGATAATTAAATAATCAACGCGAGCGCTCTTTCATTGTCCAACGGATCCGTGGCACTTGCCGAGCGAAAATCTGATGGAAACATCAATTCACTTACCTTCCTCAAATATGTGGCATGTGTTCTGACTGTTGTTGTCTTCTTTGAAGCTCCAACGTAAAGATTTAGAAGTCCGCTGATTTTAATTTGACCCTTATATTGAATGAAGGTCATTAGACAGTCCTGGCAATGTGACCGAACGGTTAACGTGTAGTTTAACAAAGCTCTCATCGCATTTATTTAGTTGTTTATATGTTTATTTATTATTATTATTATTATTTATTGGGGGGCTTCCTTTCTCAGTTGAGAACGAGTGCGATGATCAGCATAGCCTTATTGTTGCCCCATTGAGGGTGTTGCGTGACAAGGGCGAAGTTGTTCGGTCGGGGCAAAAACACACACTCGCAAAAAGAAAAAAAAAAGATTGAGGAGCGATTTCATGAACAATTAGACGTTTCGACCATTCTTTGGATCATTAAAAACCGAAAAAACCTAAAATGATGTATTCTGGCTGTTAGTGGTACTTAATTGAATTAGCAAGCAGCCAGTTTTTTTTACACCTGTGTCAATAAAGTTAAAAGAACTAATTAAAAGTGAATCGTAGATTCAATGCGTCTGAAACTACTGAGGAGCTATGGAAAATACCTGCTCGTTTCTGTCAATTGTGGGAGGCCAATGTGGCCATGACAGAAGGGATAGGAGCAAAACAGTGGAATGTATTCCTTTCCTTAGTTGTAAGCGGGATGTTACCGGCCATAAAGCAATGTTTGCGTTCTACGACATTGACGATGAAATAGAACTAATTTTAGCAAGAGCACGCATCTTTTCCTCTCCACGAAATATTGACCAGATGACAATATGCCCGGCACATCGAGCATCATTAGGTATTGGTTGGACACGTCGAGTTCCGGACAAATGCAAAGTTCCTCCAATATTAAGCCATCATAGCGATGACGTAGCGAAAAAGCCAAAAGCAGATAGGGGTCTCAGCAAAGCGGGCTCACAGATCGTGTTACGAGAAACTGGAATCTTCCTTGCCGTTGGGTCAGGTTTGTACTTCGTTATATATTTTATTTAAATAACGGATAAACATCAAAATTCTTTTTCTTCTTAACAGTGCGAACAAAGTATGTGCTTTGTCGAGCAAAACCATAAGTTTGGTTAATTAAATTAGTTGAATAATGAATTTTAAGTTTTAGGCTTAACACAATATATTATTATAAAATAGTTTTCGGTTCTTTTGCTGATTTTGATTGCATTATTATTATCGTTGTAAATTTTCAGGGGTATGCCCTAAATGCAGAAAAATGTTGAGCGGAATGAAAACTGTTGAAACAGAGACAGAAACTCTTCGAGTGCCTTTTGAGGAGAGTGAAGTCATTTTCCAAATGGAAGAGATGTCTTTGGTAGGTTAATCTTACAAGACTTCGAAACTATTGACTCTGACAGAACACCACCACCCTCGTACCCAAGATTTCCAAATTTAATGAAGAAGTGCCCTGGGGGATGGGGGGCCACCTTTACTCTCTACAAACCTCTCGTATTTAAGTAAGTTGACCCTTAAAACAATACCGGGGTGACCTTTTTGTTTTTTGGAGAGGGGTGGGGGAAGGGTTTGTGCAATTACCAAAAGAAATGTCTGCACAAAAAAAGTAAAAAAAAAAACATGCACAGAAAGCGAAGGGCGAAGTTGCACAAGTTGAATGTAAGAGACAATTCTTGCACAAACACAAGACAGATTTTAGAAATGTTGCCGACCAACCCCCTCACCCCCTCCCCTCCCCTCCCAGAAAAAAAAAAACAATTATCCATCGGTTTCTTTCATTTCGCTTGCGTATAGCCAGTCATACCTTTTTTCTGTCTGCTGTAAAAGATGAGTTTTTTCATGCGGTTAAGTATAATAATTATAATCGATTTCCGGTAGGATGAAACAAGTGCAACCGTTAGTCTGATGGCGGAAAGCACACCGTCGTCTTCCTTTTGCGTCGACCTTCAGACTCCAGCAACAAGTGTTTACTCTCCAACAGACGCAGATGATCCTCGCACTCCCGAATGTAGACCACTTCAAAAGCTCAATAGCTTTCTAGAAAGTAGGGACATTAGTCCAGTGAGATATCCTATGAAGACTCAATGGGATGAGGCTAGCGAACGAACAAGGCGTCGCCACACACGCAAAGCAAAGCAAGCAGTTGATGCTGTGT
>JAOARS010000145.1 GCA_025210415.1 Marinifilum sp.
CGTTAAATTGTTTTGAATATTTTGAGTTTAGACAAGTTAAAAAATTAAGGCATAGCAGAGTTACGGCGCAATTTTTTAATGAAGTGTAAACTTAAAATAGCAGAAGAATAATGCTCATTTCAATGTAATATTGGTATAAGTCATGAATGGGGAAATCAATCTGATATTCCCACTTTTGGTGGAGTTATCAGTAATTTTGCTTGCGGTTGCTTTATTGAGAATCTCAACTCCATACCCGGAAATTTCAAATTCCTGGGAGTAATGGTTTACATTTTCATGATATTTTCAACTCTTGATTCGCATTTATAATTAAAAAGTATAACTTATTTTTATACCACTTTAACTATTAAAATTTATTTCAGCATATGGCCTCACTTAAATCTTTCTTAAATTTTGAACTGGTAAAATTCAATAATTATTCTTTAACAGTTGTTGAGCTATTAAGTGTTGTAGTGATATTACTTGCTACAATTTTACTTTTATGGATTATTAAAAAAGCACTTTTTAGGAAGCATAGGTTTAGAAAACTAGATACAGGTAGTACTTATGCCTTGTATCAAATTATTAAATATTTTATTTGGATTGTTGCCATAGGCCTGATGTTGGAAACGGTTGGAATAAAATTAACATTACTGTTAGCTGGTTCTGCCGCACTTTTGGTAGGGATTGGTTTGGGGTTGCAACAAACATTTAATGATGTAATTTCAGGCGTTATTCTTCTTACCGAAAGATCGGTGAAATTAGGCGATATACTGGAAATTGATGATGATATTATTAAAATTCAAGAGATTGGACTACGTACTTCAAAAGGCTTGAATCGAGATGATATATCGATTATTATTCCCAATTCCTTAATCACAACCAATAAGGTGATTAACTGGAGCCATCAGACTAAAAAAACTCGCTTTAGAATTGACATAGGAGTTGCATATGGAAGCGATGTTGATTTGGTGATAAAGGTATTGGAAGATAGTGTAAAAGAGCATGTGGAGATATTTAATAATGATTTGGTGGAGGCACGGTTTCTAAATTTTGGTAATTCATCTCTGGATTTTCAGGTTTTATTTTTTAGCGAGAATGTTTTTAGAATTGAGAGGATTAAGAGTGAAATTCGAAAAATAATAAACAGGAAATTCATTGAAAATGATATCACAATACCATTTCCTCAAATGGATTTGCATCTTAAATCGGGATTTTCTTCGAGATGATGTAAAAGCCTTGCACGAGAGCTTTAATTTTTAAAGTGAGAATATTCACACTTAGGAGGAGGGAGCATCAACCCTTAGAAGGAAAGAGCATCGATCCTTAGGAGGAGAGATCATCAACCCTTAGGAGGAGAGATCATCAACCCTTAGAAGGAGAGGCCTATCATCCCAATTGGTGTTATTGTTTCAATATCGCCTCAATGTTTTCTTTGTTCTGTATACCAGGAAATTTTGTTAGAATTTTTTTAGCCAAAGCTTTCGACTCTTTTGTTTGTTGATATTTCACATGTAAGTTTAATAAGGCAATATAATAGTTCGAATCTTCAGAATTGATATCAATTGCAGATTGCAGATATTCGATGGCTTTATTTTTCTCGTTCCTGAAATCATACATCATTGCGATATTGTAAAAAATTCTTGGATTATCAGGTGATAATTTGGCTGCTTTTAACAGATAAGTCATCGATTCGTCGTAGCGTTGACGTTCCGATAGAAACAAAGCATAAGTAAACATAGTTCTACCATCTTGTGGTACATGTTTCAAATAATCTTTCAGTAAAATTTCTGCCTTTTTATATTCACCTTTGTTGTTGTACAAAATTGCCAGGTTAATTTTTACAGTGTGCAACAGTTCATCTTGCTTTAAAGCTTTTTTAAAGAATTCTTCTGCTTTATCAATTTGATTTTTGTTGTAGTAAAAATTGGCCAAATTAAATTTACCCGTGGGAAAGTCAGCATTATACTTTAATGCACTCAGGTATTCATTTTCTGCCTTTTTAAGCTGTTCGTGATATTTTGCCGGAATTTGATCTTTGCCTATTGCAGCCAGTTTACCAGCGCACTCTATGCGAATGGCTTTGGCCGGGTCGTTTAGCATGCCTAAGGCTTTGTTGAAAGATTCTTTATCATCCAAAACGAGATTGTGCAGGGCGTTGTATCTGATGTGGCCATTAAAACTGTTCAGAGCTTCGAAAAGTATATGTTTGCTTTTGACCTGATAGTGAGTGCCAAGCAGGTGAATGGCCGTTGCGCGAATGATTTCAGGATATACCTCGTCGTTGTAAATGTGTACCAATTTATCGAAACTTTCTTTGCTTCCTTTTTGTGCTTCATAAAAAACTGTACCATATTGCGAGGGACGACTAATTCCGTGCCATTTATTTATATAATTAATAGCCCACTGGGTTGATTTATCGGCATGACATTGGTTACACGCATTTGGAGTTCCTATTTTTTCAGTCAAATCGGGACGGGGAATTCTAAAGCTGTGATCGTTTCTGTAATCAGGTCCCATATAGAATCGTGCAGGCATGTGACAGTTGATGCACCTTGTGCCTTCTCCAACTTCAAATTTTACACCATCATCAGCTATTACAGCAGTTCCGGCTTCGCCTTTCGATTTGTGAAAGTGATGATTGTAGGTATCGTAATCATCTGCCCTGTGACATTGGGTACACAATCTGTTGTCTTCGAACAAACGTTTGGTACTGTGTACATTATGACAATCGTTGCACTTTACGTTTTGCATGTACATTTTACTCTGAGTAAAAGAACCATAAACGTAATCTTCGTTCAATATCTGACCATCGATAAAGTAATTTTCGCCAGTAGGCAAATCAGGAATTGTATGATTGTAAAGATCGGCACTGTGATGAAAGTCGGATAGCGAACCCCGGCGTGCATGACAGCGGACACATAAATCAACATATTCTTTGTTATCGATTCCGCTGGTTTTTACCACCAAACCAAAATTATTATCTGTTTCGCGAGCATATTCAGCTTTGTTGGCCCATTCAAGGTGCTTTGATGCCGGACCGTGGCAAGCCTCACAGCTTACATCTATTTCGCTCCAGGTGGTATGATAGGTATCCGTTTTGGAATCGTAGCCTTTCACCAAATTGGTGGAATGACAATCGGCACACATGCCGTTCCAGTTTTGCGCTTGGTTGGTCCAGTGCAACCAGTTGGAGTGTTCAATAATCTCATCTTTATAAATGGCAGCGGCCATATGATACCAAACACTGTCTTTTGAATTCCAGGTTAAGGGAAGGGTTTGCAATCTTCCCTTGTCAAATTCAACCAAATATTGTTGTAAGGGATAATGTCCGAATACATATTTGATTTCGAATTCCTCCATTTTTCCGAATTCACCATCGGTATATGCATAAAAACGATTGTCTCGTTTGTATAGTTTATGAGTCATTCCATTGTACTGTATTGACTGATTATTGAAATTACCCAATACAGTAGAATCGTTGGCATGATCCATTGCTTTATCGTGATCGGAACCTACCCAGTCGTTGTATTCATTTAAATGGCATTCTATACAGGTTTCGCGCCCTACATAAGTAGCTTCATGAGATGTATTTTGTTCAGAACCATAGGTTTTTATCAGCATGTACAATGGAATGGAAAGTAATGCTACCAGTATGGCTAAAAAGCTGATTAGCTCTGTTTTTTTTTGATTTTCCATTATGCGTAACTTAACTGCGATTTGTTAAAACCTGATCTTTTTATTGGTTTTCTGGTGTCTACAAGAATTTCCCCATTTTCTATCGTAATTGGAAAAATATCCAATGGGCGAGTTGCCGGAGCCGATAGTACTTCTCCAAACTGATTGAATTGCGATGCATGACAAGGACAATTGAATCCTCCTGTTTTTGAGTTGGCATTCACAATGCATCCCAAATGTGTACATTTTACCGACATGGCCAAAAATCCGCCATCTTCGTAGCGTTTTAAAAAGAACTGGCCTGTTGAAAATGGATAAAGTCTGTTCTTGTCAAAAGAATCGGCTTTACCGGCATTAAACAGATCTTTGGAAGCAGATGATGTGTCTGTTTTATTCACACCGTCTCTTAGCAAAAAGATTGCCTCTATTGATGCTGCAACGATTAAAAATCTTTTTATAAATTTCCTTCGATTCAATTTCATTATCCTTTTCTCTTCAAACATTAAAAAATCAGTTGCATTCCCTCACCTCTTAATAAAAGAGATATTAATAACATACATATGTATGATGATAGCAATATGCTTGTACAAGCCATTATTAATTCTGTATTGTTGACCTTGTGCTTTTTGTACCAAAACATCAGAAATGCTGCAATTGGTAAAACATATAACAAAAAAGGAATTAATCCTGTTGTTATAAGGGCTGGTAGCTTGGAAAGCCAAATATCGAAATGTAAAAAATGATCTAATAAATAGATAAGAGCAAATGTAAAGACAAAAGCTCCAATGCTGCTTTGTATGGCGATTTTCTTTCCCAGAGGAGAATTAAACCAGACTCCGATATGTACATTTTTGTACTTAAAGTAAGGCAGGCCAAAAAAGAACAGGGCAGTTGATAGAGGAATTATTACTGCACTAAAAAACGGGTGTAAATGCAATAATAGTTCTTGTGCACCTAAAAAGTACCAAGGTGCTTTACTAGGGTTTGGGCTTTTTAGTGGGTTGGCTTGCTCTAACAATGGCGCTTCATAAAAAACTGAAACCAGAAACAAACTTCCAATTACAACACTGGCAAGCATTATTTCTTTCCACAACAGGTTGGGGATTACATCTACTTTTGTTTTATTGTCGGATTCTGGTAAGGCAACACCACCTGCTTTGCGAACCAGCCAAAAATGTACTCCCATGAATACAATGAAAAGCAAAGGAAAAATACCAGTGTGTAGTGTATAAAAATTGATTAGTGTATTGCCATCGACTGTATTGCTTCCGCGAAGCGTATAGGCCAACGATTTGCCAACTAAAGGAATGTACTCAACAATTTGGGTGATTACTGTTATGGCCCAGTAAGCCAATTGGTCCCAGGGCAAAAGGTATCCTGTAAAACTTGATGCCAGTACCAGAAAAAACAGAAACAAACCATATATCCAGTTTTCGGCTCTTTTGATAAAAATACTTTGAGAATAGTATACACGTATTAAATGCAGAAAGGACACCACTACCATTAGTTTTGCTGACAGGTGGTGTAAGTTTCTGATGAATTGTCCGAATATGGTATTGTTTTTCAAACCCAATACGGAATCATAAGCATGTTCAACGGTAGGTATATAAGAGAAGCGCAGTATTAAACCTGTAAAAAACAGAATAACAAACAAAAGTGCAAGTATTCCGCCTAAACCAAATGTTCGGGTAAACTTTATGGCTCTGGTGTCAATTTTTTTAGGATGTAGGTGTAATATGAATTTTTTCAATGTTTTAGGTATTTAGACTCGTATATTTTCCTCTTTCAAAAAAAATAGCTTGAAATGATTAATACTGATTGTATAATAAAATGAGCCTTATTTTTGTTTCCCTCGAAAGGCTCAACCATTATTACATTGGCATGATACCAAATAATCAATATAACTCATTTCATTTTTAAAATGATATAAGTTGAAAATGCATAAAAGTTTAAACAATTTCTTAGTATCGGGTGCAAAATTAAGTTTTTTCTTCATCTATAGCTCGATTGTTTGTTATAAAAAATAGAGAACTGAATTGTAATATCATTTTTGATGTAAATTTACACCTTGGCATAAAATGTACGATGTGCATAAAAATATTGATTATCAAATTAATTGCATTTGGGTTTATTCGTTTATTTATACCGACAAAAGAAAAAGTTTGGGTGTTTCCCTTCGGGTCGGGCAATACATTACAAGTACTCGCTTCGTTGTGGGCTTTTCGCTTCTATCCCTAACACAAAGGCAACCCCCTGATATTCCCACTCAAAGTAGGATTATCAATATAAAATGATCAACACCAAATATTGATAATTTCACTTAAGATGAGAATATCAAATGGAGTTTTTAAATACTATAAATGTGAATTAAGAGTTGAAAATATCAGATCAGACACTTTACAAACATTTTGATACAGCTCTCAACTTTAGTTCAAGTCCTGATTCGTATTCATTCATTAAATGTATTGACATATCCCAAATGCTAATTTCATAGTGTAGATGAATTTAGAAAAATACATCAGGAGTAATAAATTTAAATTCATGTAATTCAGATATATAAATAATGAATTACTAAAAGGGTTAAATTAAAACAACTTATTTTTTTTGTACAAAAGAAAAAAATAAATATTTTAGCAAAACGATTTAGTAAACCGATTTATTAAATAC
>JAOARS010000146.1 GCA_025210415.1 Marinifilum sp.
CATTATTCTTCTGCTATTTTAAGTTTACACTTCATTAAAAAATTGCGCCGTAACTCTGCTATGCCTTAATTTTTTAACTTGTCTAAACTCAAAATATTCAAAACAATTTAACGCTCATTCCAAAATAAAATTGGTATAAGAAGTGAAATTATAAAAACTAAAAAAGAGCTTGCAGAAAATTTTCTGCAAGCTCTTTTTTTAATTTGAACAAATGTCGTTAAAACAGAAAATCCTGTAAGTCAATGGGTTTGCAGGATTTTGAAATTGGATAACTCCAATGTTACGGAGAGAGAGGGAACTGAAATTTTGCTTTAACTGCCATATTATCAACATTTTACGAATTCAATTTTTTAAGTCCTCTGTAAGTCCACCAAAAATGGCTAAAAAATGCCCGTTTCAAATGCGTTTTAATGAACTCATTTCCCTCCAAAAGTAGCAAAAAGGAACCGAACCTAAAAATGGATTTTTGTCAAGTTTTTATATCTTAAAACTTGACATGTAGATAAATCGTTTATCTTTACTTAATGAACGTTGCAAAACAAATACGCATACAAATAAAATACCAGACGGTATAACTTTTGGTTACGATGATTTAGGCGTTGCGAAAAAAGATTTTGTGACTGCAGCAAAGGCCTTGGAACGCTTACAGCGGGCAGGTGTAATAAAGAAACTATCAAAAGGTAAATTCTATAAACCGGAGCAAAGTATTTTTGGTGAGCTTAAACCTGATTACTATGATCAGTTAAATAGTTATTTGTTTGTGAAAGGAAAGCGTATTGCATATGTAACAGGTATTTCACTCTATAATGATCTGAAATTAACTACGCAAGTGCCATTCATAATAACAATCGCTAGTCGTATTAAAAGAATAAGTATTGATCGAGGTACATTGAAGACAAAAGCTGTTAAAAGTTATGCCGATGTAAATGAATCAAACTATAAGCTATTAGGAATTCTTGATGCAATAAAGGATATAAAAAAGATACCTGATAGCAGTGTAAATAATTCAGTAGTACGATTAAGTTATATAGTTAGAGAACACAATGATAGTCAATTAACAAAGCTTGCAAATTTGGCTTTGTTTTATCCACCAAGAGTTAAAGCTCTTTTAGGGGCAATACTTGAGAATATAGGTGCTAATGTTGAAATTATTGAGCTAAAAAAGAATTTGAATCTACTGACCAAATACAAGGTGGGAATAAAACCAGAAATATTACCAACTATAAAAAAATGGAATATTGTATAAGTGTATATGATGCATAGAGAGGAATAGTGTAATGACCTGGTATTGGAAAATGTTGAATGAAGAATGAAAAGCAACAATAGAGAGGAAATTGAACGAATGGCAATACAGATGTCCTAGCCATATATAACTAAAGTAAGAAATAAGAGCAATGAATAATATCGTTTTCATAGATACCGAAGTAGATGTTAAAAGTAAAAAGATACTTGATGTCGGTGGTACTAATGGGAATGGACTAACATTGCATTCGAGCTCTATTTTGGAACTGGTAAATTTCATAAAGAATAAGCAGTATGTATGTGGTCATAACATCATTAACCATGATTTGCCATATATAGAGAAAGCAATCAATCAGAATTTGACTGGAATTAATGCAATTGACACATTATTCTTATCACCTCTATTATTCCCTACTAAACCTTACCATGCTCTATTAAAGGATGATAAACTACAAACTGAAGAGTTAAATAACCCGTTGAACGATGCTATTAAAGCTAAAGATCTGTTTCATGATGAAATATCAGCATTTCATGATATTGATGATGATTTAAAACAGGTTTATTATGCGCTACTTGCGGATAAAACGGAGTTTTCATCATTTTTTGATTTTGTAGCTTATTCAATTTTTAATGATGATATTTTCAGTCTGATCAAGAAACGATTTGTAGGGGCGATTTGTCAAGAGGTCGATTTAGAAAAACTGGTGCTTCAAACTCCAATAGAGCTAGCTTATTGTTTAGCTTTAATAAATACGAATAGTAGATACTCAATAACACCTCCATGGGTAATTAAGAATTATCCAGAGGTAGAAAGAGTAATGTTTTTACTCAGAAATAATCCATGTTTGGAAGGATGTGGATATTGCAATAAGGCTTTAGATGCTAAAGGTGGATTAAAGAAATATTTCGGATTCGACTCGTACAGGTCTTATGGAGGAAAGGCATTGCAAGAACAAGCGGTTAACGCAGCCATTAGTAATAAGTCTATTCTGGCAGTATTTCCTACAGGAGGTGGTAAGTCAATAACTTTTCAAGTACCAGCCCTTATGAGTGGAGAAAGTGTGAAGGGCTTAACGGTAGTTATTTCACCTCTCCAGTCTTTAATGAAGGACCAGGTAGATAACCTGGAAAGTTCAAATATAACAGAAGCTGTTACAATAAATGGATTACTTGATCCAATAGAAAGGGCAAAATCTTTTGAAAGAGTTGAAAGTGGATCTGCTTCCATTCTATATATTTCGCCAGAGTCGCTTCGGTCTAGGTCAATTGAACGTTTACTGCTTGGAAGAAATATAGTAAGATTTGTAATTGATGAAGCGCATTGTTTTTCTTCTTGGGGACAGGATTTTAGAGTTGACTACCTCTATATTGGTGATTTCATAAAGTCATTGCAGGAAAAGAAAAATCTTGAAAGTGGAATTCCGGTTTCTTGCTTTACGGCAACGGCAAAACAAAATGTAATCCAGGATATAAAGGATTATTTTCTGGAAAAATTATCACTGAGATTAGAAACTTTTAGCTCAAAAGCATCCCGTACAAATCTAAGTTATAAGGTAATTCCAAAAGAAAATGAAGAAGATAAATATGATACATTACGCAATCTGATTGATGGAAAAAATTGCCCTACAATAATTTATGTATCCCGGACAAAGAGGGCATATCAAATTGCAGAAAGATTATCGAATGACGGGTATTTGGCAAAGCCATACCATGGCAAAATGGACAAGCAAGAGAAGTCAGAAAACCAGGATGCTTTTATCCGTGGTGATATTGATGTGATGGTTGCCACATCTGCTTTTGGAATGGGGGTTGATAAAAAGGATGTTGGAATGGTAATTCATTATGAATTGTCTGATTCTCTGGAAAATTATGTGCAGGAAGCTGGCCGAGCAGGTAGGGATGAGAATATAACTGCTGATTGTTACGTCCTTTTTAATGAGGAAGATTTGAGTAAACACTTTATTTTACTCAATCAAACGAAGTTGAATATTAAAGAAATTCAACAAATTTGGAAAGCTATAAAAGACATTACCCGATTTAGGTTAAATGTATCTAATTCAGCATTAGAAATTGCAAGAAAGGCCGGATGGGATGATAATGTGGTAGAAATAGAGACAAGGGTAACTACTGCTATTTCTGCATTGGAAGAAGCAGGATACCTAAAGCGTGGACAAAATATGCCAAGAATTTTTGCCAATAGTATTCTATCAAAGAACGCCCAGGAAGCTATTGAGAAGATTAATTTATCTGAAAAGTTTAATGATAGGCAAAAGGAACATGCAGTCAGGGTTATTAAAAAGCTATTTTCCAGTAAAAGCGGAAAGCAAGCAAGCGATGAAGCTGCAGAATCGAGAATAGATTATATATCAGACCACTTAGGTATCGTAAAAGAGGAAGTAATAAATGTAGTTAATCTATTACGTGAAGAAAAAATATTGGCCGATACAAAAGATTTAACAGCCTTTATTAAGCGTGGAGAAAATAAAAATCGTTCGTTAAGTATTGTCAATTCTATTAGCAGAATAGAGAAGTTTTTGGTAACTCAGTTTGAAGAACAGGAAAAGTCATTTCATATCAAAGAGCTAAATGAACAGGCTGAAGAAAGTGGATGTTCTGATGTATCACCCAATAAGATTAAAACCATTATTAACTTCTGGGTTATCAAAAATTGGTTGAAACGAAAGCAACATGATTTTTCAAAGAATCATCAGACAATTTTATCGAACTATTCTGAATTGGAGCTAAAAAATAAATTAGAGAAGCGGCATGAGTTAGCCAGCTTTATAGTTAATTATCTGTATTCGAAGAGTAATGAAAAGCTTTCCCTTGCAGATAAAAATAAAGAACAAATATTGGTAGAGTTCTCTGTACATGAGTTAAAAAAGGAATATGACAACCAAAATGCTCTGTTTAAACTCAATGTCTCGTTAGCAGATGTAGAAGATGCGTTGTTTTATTTATCAAGAATTGATGCTATAAAGATTGAAGGCGGTTTTCTTGTTGTATATAATAAGCTTAGTATTGAACGGCTGGAGCAGGATAATAAAAAACGATATAAAGTTGATGATTATAAGAAGTTAAATCAGTTTTATGAAAACAAAGTTCAGCAGATTCATATAGTAGGTGAGTATGCTAAAAAGATGATTCGTGACTATAAGGAAGCGTTGCAGTTTGTTGAAGACTATTTTCAGCTTAACTATGCTTCATTTCTGAATAAGTACTTCAAAGGGAGCAGAAAGGATGAAATAAAAAGAAATATTACTCCTTCAAAATTCAGACAGTTATTTGGAGAGCTATCGCCTGCTCAGTTAGGCATCATTAAAGATAACGAGTCGCCTTATATTGCTGTGGCTGCTGGTCCTGGTAGTGGAAAAACAAGAGTATTAGTTCACAAACTAGCGTCTTTATTGTTGATGGAAGATGTTAAGCATGAGCAATTGTTAATGGTTACCTTTTCAAGGGCTGCAGCTACTGAGTTTAAAAAACGCTTATTTGAGTTGATTGGAAATGCAGCTGCATTTATTGAAATAAAAACCTTTCATGCTTATTGCTTCGATTTATTAGGAAAGGTTGGTACAATTGAAAAATCGCAAACAATCATTAATAAGACTGTTGAGAAAATCCGAAACAAAGATATTGAACCAAACCGAATCACGAAGACTGTTCTTGTTATTGACGAAGCTCAGGATATGGATATTCATGAATTTGAGCTCGTAAAAACCCTAATGGAACACAATGAAGAAATGAGGGTGATCGCTGTTGGCGATGACGACCAGAATATTTACGAGTTCAGAGGAGCAAGCTCACAGTATCTGGAACAATTTATTTCAGAACAAAAAGCCAAAAAAGTTGAGCTGATTGAAAACTATAGAAGTAAAGCTAACCTTGTAGAATTTACAAATCAGTTTGCCAACAAGATTACTCGCCGCCTAAAAGAAACGCCAATAGTTCCCCATACAAATGAGACAGGGCAGGTTAAGATAATTAAGTATTCAACTTCGAATCTCATTGAGCCTGTTGTTAGAAACATTTTGTCATCAGATCTTATAGGAACAACTTGTGTATTAACGCATACTAATTCTGAAGCCTTACAAATTACAGGTCTATTGATTTATGGAGGTTTACAGGCTAAACTGATTCAAACCAATGAAGGATTTAGCTTATATAATTTAGTAGAAGTACGATATTTTATTGAACAACTTAATTTTGCTGAGGAAAAGTATACCATTACGGAAGAAAATTGGAAAGCAGCAAAGCGTAAACTTTGGAACAATTATAAGGAAAGCACTAAAATTGATGTTTGCATTAACCTTATCAAGGATTTTGAATTAAGTAACCCGAAAAAGAAATATAAATCTGATTTTGAGGTTTTTGTTAGGGAATCTAAACTTGAAGACTTTGTGAGCACAAATGGAGAAACAATTTTTGTATCCACCATTCATAAAGCGAAAGGCAAAGAGTTTGATAATGTGTTTTTAATGCTGAATGGTTTTAATCCAGATAGTGATGCAAAAAAACGTGAGTTATATGTTGCTATGACCAGGGCAAAACAAAATCTGACGATTCATTTAAATGGTAACTACCTTGACGATATTGCTTGTCAAAATTTAGAACGAATAAATAATAATTCACAATACGAGCCTTCGAATTTATTGGTAATTCAGCTTTCACATAAAGATATTTGGCTCGATTATTTTATTCGTCATCAAAAATTAATTACTAAGCTACAAAGTGGCGATACACTTTTAGTTAATAATGATGGATGTTTTGACGAAAATGGAAATTGTATTCTGAAATTTTCAAACAGGTATAAAGAAATAATAAGTAACTATCAGAATAAAGGCTATAAGCTTAAAGAATCGGTCATAAACTATATAGTGTACTGGAAGAAAGAAGAGCTGGAGGATGAAATAAAGATTGTTTTACCGGAGTTGAAATTTATTAAGTCAGACGTTCAAATAAGGGATCAAATCTAACTTAAAGGTAAATATATATGCACAGACTTGGAGATTATTTATTTGAAGCATCATCAACGGATTTAAAGGAATCTTTAGATATTATTCTTGATGATGATATTGAATCGTGTTGTGATTATAAGATATTCAATAGAGGTTACGAGTATTTTGAATCGGGGTTAGTTGAATATGCATCAATAGAGGAAGCTAATAATTTGATTCAGGCTTCCGTAAGTGGTCGTTCTGAATATGAAGTCGAAATATATCAGCAAGAAGACAAGATTTATGGTACCTGCACTTGTCCTTATGGAGGAGCTGTATGTAAACATGTTGTTGCTGTTTTATTATATGTGTTAGACGAAGGTGTTGACAATATTCCTGTTCAAAAGGTGATTAAGGCTACAGCAAAGGAGGATGATGTTACACTTGATGAACACCTAAAACAGTTATCAAAGTCAGAGTTAATTAAGTTGGTTAAAAAGTATATACCGGATGACTTTGTATTACAATTACAAAATAAGAAGACCGATAAGAAGGATGCTCTGGTAATTTTTCAGCGTGTGGAGAAAAAGATCAATGGTTTCTTTAATGATCATGAACTATTGTATGAGCCAAGTGCGATGGAGGAAGCTTTACTTAAACAATTAAAAAAGCTATCTGGTTTTGAGAATATCATTGCTTCAGAAATAGGTGAGTTGTTTATTTCCATAATGGAAAAAGTGGATAGTGCATTTGATGAAGGTTATTTATATGTTGATGATTATTATGGAGAAGGTTATTTTGAATCTACGGATTTTAACCAACTTGTAATCGGTTACACCTCCCATTTGCCTATTGACCAAAAGATAAAATATCTGAAAAAATTGAATGGTGTCTTAATGCAGATGTCTTATAATACTTTTGAAGAGATAGCTGTATTAATGCCTTCAAGCATAAGTCCTATAGAATCCAGTCAGCTTTGCGACTATTTATTGACAAATGAAGAGGTATTGAGCGATTCTCTGCTTTCTCGTTTATACAATAATATTGAAAAGCAACTAGCCGATAATCAAAAAGAACGCTTATTGTTGAAGCTCTCAGGAATCAACCAAAATCACTTTATTTCCTTAATTAAATTGTTGATTGGACAATCCAAGTATTCAGAAGCTTATAAGCATATTGAGCAATATATTGATAGGTCAAATGGATACGTAAATGAGGAAATTTTGAATTATTACCTTGATTTATGTACTAAAACAAATGGAGACATCAACAGTGTTGCTCGAAAAGTTATTGATATAAAACCTGATAAAGCAATCTTGCTGAAAGTGAGGAGTTACAATCTGCAAGATATATCATATTTCGAACAGGTTCTTAAAAAGAGAAATCCTCATGATTTATTGAGTTACTATGAGGGTGAAAATAGATTACAGGAAGCATTGAGCCTGATTAAAAACAACGTGTTTTATGATGATATGGTTTTTCAGTTTTATAAAAAGCATAAAAAACTGTTTAAGGAGGATGCAGAAGCGTATTTTTTTAAGCGAATTGATGAGAACCTTGAAAACGCTGGAAACTCTAATTATGCCAGGATTGCCGAAACAATCAGTCAATTAAGGAAAATAAATCATGGTGTTGCTAACGAATTGCTTACAGATATACGCATAAATTATAAACGAAGAAAAAACCTTATTCAAATGCTTAATAGGTTTTAGTTTAAAATTTCATACGGAAATTTATTTTTGACTATTGCGTGTTGGTATTTGCCATCATTAATACGTATTTGTCAATGTAATGATAGTAAATACCAACGTAGGTAGTTGTTTTTGTTTTTAAATTACGTATGTTTGTTGGTAATAACTAACATTGTAATGTATAATTGTATTTAATGATGGTAAATACTAGCATTGATTGGGTAAAAATGTCAGATTCAGCTATAGTGGCGCAAATGGGTAATTTTGTAAAGAAGAATCGTTTGCAGCAAAATGTCACACAAGCAAAGCTGGCAGAAATTTCTGGCTTGAATAGGTGGACTATAAGTAAATTAGAAAATGGTGAGTCGGTAACTTTAGCAAGTCTAATACAAGTTTTAAGAGCATTAGATTTATTGTATGTGTTGAATCAGTTTGAGGTAGTAGATGAAATTAGTCCACTGGAATATGCAAAGCTCAAGAAAAAGGAAAAGAAACGGGCTAGAAATAAAAGTAGTAAGGAAACAGATAAAGAAGATTTAGGATGGTAGATGTTGCGGAAGTGAAAATATGGGGCGAATTAGTTGGTGCTGTTCAATGGAATGATCAACAAAAATTAGCAAGCTTTGAATTTTCACCTGAGTTTATCAGAAAAGGTTGGGATTTATCACCTATAAAAATGCCGATAGCAAATAGTCCTCGAATCTATCGATTTCCAGAATTAAGAAAAGCAAAAGACGCTACTGATGACACCTTTAAAGGTCTTCCGGGCTTATTGGCAGACTCTTTACCGGATAAATATGGTAACCAATTAATAAATAGATGGCTCGAAAAAAATAACCGATTACCAGAAAGTATGAATCCTGTTGAAAAACTATGCTTTATTGGCAATCGAGGCATGGGTGCTTTGGAGTTTGAGCCTGCTCATTTAAAAGCAGGTAATAATACATTTTCTATAGAATTATCAGGTTTGGTAGATATTGTAAAAAAAATGTTGTCGAATCGGGAAAATTTCAAGGCAGATCTGAAAGCGGATGAAGAAAAGGCGATGCGTGAAATTCTTAAGGTTGGGACTTCTGCAGGAGGGGCTCGTCCTAAAGCACTTATTGCGTTTAATGATAAAACTGGAGAAATTCGTTCAGGTCAGACTAAAGCTCCTAAAGGCTTTGAACATTGGCTGATAAAATTAGATAGTGTTAGTGGTATTCAATTTGGAGATAGTAATGGATGGGGACGAGTAGAGTATGCATATTATCTAATGGCAAAAGAGTGTGGAATTAACATGATGGAATGTCGGTTATTGTCAGAAAATAATCGTTTTCATTTCATAACTAAGCGATTTGACCGAGAAGGAAATGACACCAAACATCATGTTCAAACATTGTGCGCATTACAACATTTCGACTATAACGATATGTTTAGATATAGCTACGAACAGGTATTTCAAACCATGCGTACCCTTAGATTAAAATATCCGGAAGCTGAGCAAATGTTTAAAAGGATGGTGTTTAATGTATTGTCAACGAATTATGATGACCATACCAAGAACTTTGGTTTTAAACTAAAAAAAGAAGGGAATTGGGAATTGGCTCCTGCGTACGATGTGTGCTTCTCATATGATCCGACTAATGCTTGGGTATGCCAACAAACTTTAAGCGTAAATGGCAAAAGACAAAATATTACAAAGGCGGATTTAATGACTATTGCTAAAAGTAATAACATCAAAAAGGGAGAATCAATTATTGATGAAATAAACACTACAGTAAAATCTTGGATAGATTTCTCTTCAAAAGCAAAGGTTCCAGAAAATAAGCATCAACTAATTAGTGACAATCTTAATACGCTGTAATTACTCAAAGATTAATAGAATTTTTGCTATAAAAGCGACTGGTTGAATACTATATTATATTTTCAAAGTGATTACTACTCTTGTATCATTTTGAAATATAGCTACATGTCGCTATATACTAAATTTGATACATACGTATATCCTAAAAATGCTACAGAATTAGTTTGTTTAGGTAATTAATTACGGTTTCTCCTAAAACGCATAATGTATATGAATAGCTTTACATATACTCGATAGGGTATAAATAGATTAGTGTAGCTGTTAATTATACACAAAAGACGAAGGTACATTGTTGTTCGAAAGGAAATTGAAAAACGCCCGAAATCCGGAGGGAAACTGCTTTTTGATGACCTTCCGGGTTACAGGTACAG
>JAOARS010000147.1 GCA_025210415.1 Marinifilum sp.
AGTTTACACTTCATTAAAAAATTGCGCCGTAACTCTGCTATGCCTTAATTTTTTAACTTGTCTAAACTCAAAATATTCAAAACAATTTAACGCTCATTCCAAAATAAAATTGGTATTAATCTATACTGATATAGTTTTTGCAAAATTCATTCAGTTCTTCTCCTCTTAAATCTCTGGCCAAAATTGTTCCATCGCCACTTAAAATAAAAATAGCTGGTATGGCATCTACATTATACAATACAGAAGGTGTATTATCGTTTATATCTGTATCTTGTATAAGGTTGTGCCAAGGTAGGCCATCATGATCCAAAGCCTTTAGCCACTTCTCCTCATCCTTATCAATTGAAACACTAAAAACATCAAGGCCTTTATCGTTTAGTTCATTGTAAATTTTCAATATATTCTTTGCTTCTTGCCTGCACGGTGCACACCATGAAGCCCAAAAATCGAGAATAATTATTTTTTTGTCATTAAATACCGAAGAAAACTTTACATCTCGTCCTTCTCTGTCTCGACATGCGAAGTCGATATAAGGTTTACCAATTTTTAAATTTTTCTTGTTGGTTATAAATGTTTGCAGCATTATACCAGTTGCCGATTCTTTGGCTTTGGTACTACATTGGTTAAACCAGTTTTGGAGTTCATCTGCCCCCATCGACAATTTAAACCTATAGTGTATTAGGTATGGAGCCAAGGGTGTATTTAAATATTGATTGATGAATTTTTTAGCTTCATCTTCTCTTTCTTTAAATAATACTCGAAAGTACTTGTCCTTCTGTTCTTCATCTGCCAATTCGTATTTTTTCATTTTGAGGAACAGATCTCTCATAAATTCATCTTCTTGTTTTTTAAATTTATCGCATGCGCTATGCAATTCAGAACCTAACACAATGCTTTTATCAAGCGAATCGGTATAAAGAGTTATTTTTAAAGCAGTATTTTCAATAAAAAAGGGAAACTTTTCACCGCCAATAACTATGTGTGCAAGATCGGTTTGTACCTTAGGGACCTCAAAATAAAAATGTCCTTCCTCAATCTTGGTTTCAATTTTTTTACCTCCTAAATCCAATACAATATGACCATCGGTTTTTCCAACAACACTGCCATTGAGAGTAAAATGATTAGATTTTTGACATCCTGTAAATGCCATAACAATCAACGACAAAATCCATATAGATTTTTTTGTTTTTTCCATAAAATTCAATTTGGGAAACACTTCATAATTAACTTAAAAACCCGACTCATGTACTAAAAACACAAGTCGGATTGTTTTATTTTATTTACTTACCTAATGCATGGGATGATTTCCAACACATACGTGTTGGGCAATTATTTAAAACATGTAAAATACGTTTCCCTTGTTCGAAAGTAACCACCGTATTCATTGACTTTTTGTCCATAATGTTAGTCGATTGGTATCGAAAATCTGTAAACACATCTTTTTTAGCGATAGAAGTTCCTTGTATGTCTATTGAATAAACAAATGTATCATCACAATAATCGGTATCTATTGCTGGTGGCACACGCCCTTCGTAACCAGTATCGAGTAAGCCCAGCCAGGTTCCTGCCAGCTTGCCAAAAGGCAATTGTACAAATTCATTATAAAATACTACAGCCCCTACATCTAAAGCAAGAGAAAGTATTGGGTCTCCTTCGTTAACTTCGACCATATCTAAACCTGGTAAAGTATTTTTCCCGGTTAAAACATGTTTTGGCAAAAAGTCCAGATCAAGTTCGCCTTTAGAGCTAATCACCCAAATATTAAAATATTGAGTATAGTCCCATACCAAATTCTTTTTCTTGATATAATCATTAAAATCAAAATCTTTACCATCGGTCATCTCATCATACTCTTCCTCAACAGTTTCTTCAGATAGCTGAATAATGTTTAATCCAGGAATTTTTAGTTTAGATCCGTCAGGGCCAAATTGTGCAGGCACAAATTTAAGCTTTGTATCAAAACCATTGGGGCTTTGATTTACCAACCTTTGATAAGCATTGTTTATTTCAGTGAACTTTGCCATAACATGTTCCTGACCTATTCTAAAATCAGTATTGTTAAGTTCTGAGCTTTCCAAAGCATGAAAAATTACGGGTATTGTTTTTTCTGAATACAGATTATTGTCAATCGCGAATTTTTTCAATTTAATTTCTGTTTTTATCGATTGCTTGCCTAATACATCTGCAAAAACATATGCTTTACTTTCATCAGTACCTTTATCTCCAATAAAAGTTCGACTTCCTATTTCCACAGGCTCCTTACCTTCATATTGATAAAAATATTTAATGTCTCCTTTCTCTAATCTGGATTCGATCAATATGCGAGAGCGTTTTATTGTATCTCCTTTGAAATCTACATAATCGTAAAATTGATGCAATGACAAATCAAGATCCAACTCTGATTTTCCATCAAGTAGTAGAGTTGTATGATTTACTTTAATGGCTACACTATCAATATCATCAAACACAGCTTTTTGAAAACTGTATTCAAAATTTTCGCTCTTATCGCAAGCTGTAAACATTGTTGTAGCAATCAACAAAAAGAACAGTATATAATTTATTTTTTTCATGTGCTATTTTTTATTTTTTTATTACTGTTTGAAACATGTCTTCATTTATCTCACTTTAGAGAAAACGAATTCGACATTTTTTTCGAACCAAAAATCAATCATCCAAATTCAAATCCCATCCCGGATTCTGAAAGTTATTGGGATTCTCTTCCAATTCACCTTTACTTGGAATAATAAAAGAATATCTGTAATCACCAGGGGTTAAACTTACTACTTCACCTTTAGAGCTTGTTCTGGAGTAAGTAATCCCATTTCGTTTCATATCATACCAACGGTAATTGCTTTCACATAAAAACTCTTTTCTTCTTTCTGTAATTATTTCATCAAGTATATCGTTTCCATCATATGATGCAAAATCTTCAATTCTTGATTTTTTAAAATCGTTCAAATATTTACGTGCATTATCCACATCACCTTGTCTGGCATATGATTCGGCAATAATCAGGTGCATCTCTGCTACCCGCCACATCGATTGATTTGTTTTTTCAGCGGCATCTGCCAAATTAAATTTTTCAACCTTACGTGTAATGGCATTTATATAAAAATCTCTCCGAATGTCTTTGTCGGTGTATAAATTGTAAACTTCATCGTACACAACAATCTTATTCCAGAAATCATTATAAAAAGCTCCATAACTCAAGTCCTTACCATTGGGTAAGTTTAACCTTAACGCAGAACTTCCTGATTGTGCATTGGGATTAAATAATGCTTTTAACTCACCTGCCGAATTTATCAAGGAATTACCTGCTATAGATTTTTCTGCACATTCACGTGCCATAATCCAATCATTAGCTTCTTTTACTGGCGATTCAGCGCGCCACATATAAAACTCAGCCATCAAACCATACATCGCTCTTTTGTTATAGATAAAGTTAAAATCAGTTGGTTCAATGTTTAATTCTTCAATATCTTTTAAGTCGTTAAGAATAAATTCATAAGTTTCTTTCTGACTTAATCGATTTGGATAAAACTCCTCACTAAGGTTTTCAATGGATGTTATCATTGGTAAACCATACTTCTCCGGATCTTTTGTATATTCTCCTTCGCGATAAGGGCAAAAATATTGTGCCAACCTGAAGTATGTCAATGCTCTGTTCATCAGCACCTCTGCCTTAATGGCCTTCATTTCTTCAGAAACTTCGCCTAAATTGTCAATTTCGTACAAATAAAGGTTAAAATCTCCAATGTAATTATACAGATCATTCCATAATTTATGCTCCAGTGCAGTACTTTTCCATCTAAATTCGCGTTCTTCAAAAGCTTCTATGAACAAGAAAAATAAACCAGAAAAATCAAGGTTGTCTTCAAACTCTCTAAACATTTGATTTGACCCCCAATGCGATGGGCCAGAGGGTCTAAATAATCTATAAGAAAAATCGTAAGTTTGATTTAGTTCCATTTTTCTTAGATAGGAACCCACTAAGATTTTAATATCCTTTTCGCTCTGAACTGTTATTACATTTTTTGGAGGAAGATCCAAAAAGTCGTCACACGAAATCATGAGCGATGATATAGCTATAATTAATACAAATATTTTTTTCATTTGTCTATATTTTATCTTTTTCTTTCAAAGAAATTCACCATAATTAATCATTTTGAAGCAAGCAAAATATTTTCTTGTGATTCATTTCATAATAAATATTTACTCCTTTTATTCACACAAATTTAAAATCCAATATTTAATGCAAATCGATATGTTCTTGGAACTGGATACCCAAAATCATTTCTTGTTTCAGGATCAATGCCGGAATATTCAGTCAGAGTAAACAAGTTATCAGCTTGTAAACTGAATTTCAATCTGTTAACACCAATATTTGCTTTCTTTAAAATCTCATTAGGCAAACGATATGAAAGTATAATGTTTTTCAGTTTTATATAGTCACCCTTCTCGAAATCAGTATCCAATGGGGTTTTATAAGAATCTAAGTTTGTAAGATCAAATCTTCTTACATTTGTAACATCACCTGGCTGTCTCCAACGGTTTAGTTTATTTTTCAGCACATTTACCTTACTATAATCTGTTGGAACAGGCTTATACGGAGAAGATAATCTTTCTGCAAATTTAGGAATGATATGTCCTGCTTCAAAAGTGAAATTTGTATTCAGTTCCCAGTTTTTATAGTTGGCAGCAAGCCCAAAACCTCCTGTATATACAGGGTTTAGTACTCCTAATTTGGTAGCGCGGTCATAATCCAGACTAACCTTATCTCTGTCAATAGTTTCTATAGCATAATCAACTGGTCCATCAGGTGTTGTAAATGGTTTTATTTGTGCACGATTCACTTCGACCAATTGATCTCCTGTTTCGCTGTTAATACCTTTATTAATTAAACCAAAAACAGTTCCAACTGCATATCCGCTTACATATGGTTGATAATTACCCAAAAGTGTAGTTAGCTTTAGAGCATTTAAATCGCTATAAAATGCATTTGATACTTTATTTTTGTTGTAAGCAACATTTGCATGAAGCGATAACTGAAAATCTTTGTGCTTTACAGGAACAAAGTTAACACTCACCTCATAACCGGTATTAAGCAGGTCACTTACATTGGCTACTAATCTGGTTACACCAGCAGAAACCGGCAATCTTCTAAAGGCTAACACATCTGATACCGTGTTGTAGTAGTAGTTAAAATTATAGTTAAATCTATAATTAAACATACTTGAGCTTACTCCAAAACTTTTTTCTTCTTTTTGTTCCCACTTTATAGCTGGGTTTGGATAAGAGTAATTTGTAGCAACCAAGATACCTTTATATCTGTTTGTTCCTGACAAGGTTATTGTTGTAAAGGGGAAAGCGTCTCTGTTTATATTTCCGGTAAATCCATATTCGCCTTTTAACGACAATTCATCAATAAACGAAACACTATTAAAAAAATCTTCTTTATGTACATTCCATCGTCCACTTGCAGACCAAAGAGGTGTAAACCTTTCTGCATCGCCAATAATATCTGCTCCATCGTAACGGGCATTAAAGTTCAAAATATATTTATCGGCATAGCCAGCAGTAAAAGATGAAAAGAAAGATGAATATCGTTTCTCTTTAAATCCTTTATTACCAAATTCTACCAAGTTAATCTCTTTTCCTTCTACCCCATCAATGTTAGGATATCCTACAATATCATATTCAGGATAATATTCAGGCATGTAGGTATAAAAATCGTTTGTTTTTATGACCGATATTTCTTGCCCGATCAGAATACTTGTATAGAATTTATTATCAAATTCTTTTGAATATTCCAGTGTATTATTAAAAGAATACTCATCTGAAAATACAGCTCTTTCGGTATAGTATCCCAAATTATCTTCCTCATTCAAATCTCCATTCTCTATAAACTCTTTATACCAACTTCGTGCAAAAGATGTATAAGTTCCAGGTTTAGCAAATTCACTAATATGCTTTTGTGTATTTGTCTTCACATATTTAGAAGAAAGCCTTAACTCTTTTAATATATAATAACGGAGATTTACCGATGCTCCGGTACTTGTATATTTCGAATTGGCACCTGTATTGTTTATTTCGTTTAAGATATTAAATGTACCATATTTAGGAATCTCCAAGCCTGTTTTATAACTGTCTCTCAAATAGGTATTATCGTAGGCCATATTTCCATTATCATCGTAAGCCCTTTCATATGGATTTGCATACGTTGCATATTTGAACGGATTTACATAAGAATTGTGATATTCTTTATTTCTAATTGTAGTGTTTAAACCAAAAACTACATCAAACTTGTCGTTAGGTTTATAAGATCCTTTGGCTCTAATACTTGTATTATCGTATTTATCATTTTTTAATACCCCTTCTTCTTCCAGCTTATTAGCCGAAAAGTAATAGGTAATTTTTTTATTACCTCCTGAAATATTAACGCCGTAAGATTTTGATATAGAGTTTTCGAATATTTCATCGAACCAATTGGTGTTATGCTTTCCCAACTCATTAATCAAACGATCGCCCTCACTATTAGAAATCTTTCCCGTTTTTACATCGTGCAAAATTTTATAAACTCTCCCTCCACGTCTGCGGGTCATTCTACTATCACCATTAAAATCTTCGAAAAGATCTCTTTCATAGATAATTTTTTCAGTTGTGTTCATGAAATCCAAATCCTGCTTTGGAGCCTGAGAAAACGATAAAGATGCATTAAAATTAGCGTAGATATCGCCATCATGTCCACCTTTGGTTGTAATAATAATTACACCATTGGCAGCTCTTGCTCCATAAATAGCAGCCGCAGCAGCGTCTTTAAGTACTGTAATGGATTTAATATCAGAAGCAGGAATATTTCCAATACCATTATTCAAAATATTTGCTTCTAATGCACTACCTCCTGCACTTACATTAGGAACTTCTCCTTGAAGTGGCAAACCGTCAATAATCCAAAGTGGCTGTGTGCTTCCCGATAGCGTATTAATACCTCTAATTCTAATCTCTGCATTTTTACCTGCTTGCCCAGAAGACATGAACGATGCCAAACCTGATACTTTTCCTGTCAACAATTGATCTACCGAAGCGTAAGGTTTGTCTGCTATTTCATCTACGTTAATGGTTTCTATCGATCCTGTAATACGTTCTTTCTTTACTTCCTGATAACCTGTAACAACAACTTCATCGAGTCCCTCGGTATCATAATCTAATGTTACATTTACAACAGTATTTGCATTAGCTGCAATTTCTTTAGAAACCATTCCTACAAAAGAAAAAATCAAAATCGATTTTTCACGTTCTAATTCCAGTGTATATTCTCCATCTACATTTGTAGCCGTACCTACACTTGTTCCCTTTACAACAATAGATACTCCCGGAAGTGGTACTCCGTTATTGTCGGTTATTGTTCCTTTTATGATTTTTTTTTCTTGCTGTTTTTCTTCATTTGTAATCGGCTCTTCCTGCCTAGGCATAATAATAATTACTGATCTATTCAATTCATATGTTAAGTCAGTATTTGTTAATACTTCATCCAATACTTTTTTTACAGTTTCCTGTTCCACATCAATTGAAATATCATCTAACTTTTCAATTTCACTAAGGTTGTAGATAAATCCAAGATTGGTTTGTGCCTCAATTTCTTTAATTAATTTTTTGACACTTACTCCATTCATGTTTAAACTAACTCTTTGTTGAGATAATACACTTGCATTCAGATGAATACTAAATACAAAAAATAACAAAAAAAAGGTTTTCATAGCAATTAGCCATTTCCTTCGAATACCAATCGATATTCGAAACAATTCAAATTTTTCCATACATTTGTAATGTTTAGAGTTTGACAAACATCCTTTCGGATGATAGATTCTAAGTTAGCCGGAGTATACTGGTACTATGCTCCGGTATTATGGTTTTTATCTTTTTCTACTTATTATTACATTTTCTTCATCCTTGATTTGAAACTTAACATTTGTAGTTTTTTCAATCATTTCCAAAAGTTCATTGCATGTTTTAAATCGTGGTAACTTACCTGAAAATTGATAATTTCTAACATCATTATCCTGATAAAACACCCTGATGTTATACCAACGAGCAAGCCGTCGCATAATTTCTTCCAAATTATCTTCATTAAAAGCAAATACTCCCTCTCTCCATCTTCCATATACTTGGGCATCTACTTGTTTTAGTTTTATCTTATTGGTATTAATATCAAATATTGCTTGCACATCAGGTTTAATAATCCTTGGTTTCTCAGTTCCATAATTAGCTACAACCTTAACACTACCTTCAACCAATGTTGCTTTTACTTTTTCTTCGTTCTGATATGCAGATAGGTTAAATGATGTACCCAAAACCTCAACATTCATTTGCATGGTTTTAACTATAAATGGAGCCTTAGTATTTTTTACTACTTCAAAATATCCTTCTCCTTCGAGTTCAACTTCTCTAATGTTATCGGCAAATTGTGTAGGGTACTTCAGTTGTGATTCTGAATTTAGCCAAACTTTCGTCCCATCGGCCAAGGTCAAGTGATACTCTTCTCCTCTCCCAATCAGCAAGAGATTATAACGAAGCTCTCCCTTTTGTTTTTCAACAGTGGCATAATTCAAAGCTTTATTTTTATTTTCAATCTTCACCCCTATTTCCTGATTGCTTAAATCAAGGTCATCTCCGCTCAATTCAATTTTTTCACCATTGCTTAAAACCAATTGAGCTTTTTTCACCCCAGGTTGAATTTCAATCGGTATATCTGCAACAAATTCAGATGGTGTATCAACCTGAAAGATCAAATAGGTTCCTAGTAGTAATGGTAAAACAATTATTGCAGCATATTTTAAGATTTCTTTCCAAATTAATTTTCTGGTTTTAGATTCTTCTTTTGTGGCAGATTGAAATCTACACCACTCATTATCAAGATTGATTCTTGCAATTATTTCCCGGCGTTTTGCCAAGTGTTTTTCATTTTGAAGATTTTTCAAAAGATGCTTGCGAGATGCCTTTTTTTGCAACCATGCATTAAGTTCCTTATTTTCTTGTTCGCTTAAGGAACCACTCAAATGTAAAGCCAGTAGTTTGCTTATATCGATATTTTTATTTGTTTTTTCTTTCATATTATACTATTCAAATCTTAATGTGAGCCACCAACGAAATAGTGAAATATTAAAATTGTAATGCCGATTAGAAATGAGCAAATTAAAGGTTTACTTTTATTTTTAATCGGTATTATAAATACAAAAACACTTATTGCTTTTACTTTACAGACTTCGTTTCTAAAATCAGGGGTGAAGCTAAAGCGCAAAAAAAAAAAATTAATAGAAAGGGTGTTATATAAATAACCAGTGGGCAGTGAGCAAGTATCGCAATAGTCGAACCTAATTTGGCATTTGAATTATATTTTCTTAAAAATTTACCGTGCGATTTCTGATTTAAATTTTCACAATTAAATAAAGTGATAAAATTCAACCAGCAAGAAAACAACAAACTGTTCGCCAAATATTTTACGTAATTTTTGAAATGCCAATCTCTTGTGAGTTTTTATTGTATTAACAGAAATATCTAATTCTTCTGCAATCTCCTGATTGGATAGTCCCCGGAGGTTCAATCGCATAACCTCTCGCGCTTTATCTGGCAATAATTCTATTGCTCCCTCTAATTGGCGGTAAGTTTCTTCACGCACAATTTCATTCTCTACATCATCTTCTGTAAGCTCAATTTCTTCGCTCAACTCTTCAGGCAACCCCTTTCTTTTTTCTTTTTTTAAGTGATCGAAGCAAGCATTTTTTGTTGAAAGGTAAAAATATACTTTCATTGATTTTTCAGACTCAAACTCAATTTTGTAATTCCAAATTTTTACAAATACATCTTGTACCAAGTCTTTGGCTAAATCTTCATTTCTAACAAATTTGTTGGCAAATACGCATAAGGAAGGAAAATAGGACTCGAATACCTTTTTAAAATCAACTTCACGTATTTTAATCTTTAAGCTCACTATTATCAATGAATTTTAGCTTGTCTGGGCAATAGTTTAGCAACAAATGTAAAAGATTTGATCGAAAATTAAAATTGACTCCTCCATTTCTCAGGGCAATTGCATTTAAGTTTAGCAATTAATTTTCCAGCAGATAAACACAGATGATATTCGCATACAGAAAAAGGATTGTTTGCTGAATATTTTAGAAAAATCAGTAGAAAAAAGCAAAGCCTCCGCAATTGAGTTTTGTGGATTTTTCATCCAAAGCACTCACCATAAGCTTTTTATTTAATATGTAAGTTTTGTTTATTCCCCTTTTATTATTCGTAAAAAGTTAATTTTTAGAAGTTTTAAATATTCTCCACCATCACTAATTGTCCATTCTGAATGATTACAACGTAAATTTATCTTAATTGGTTTCAATGTAATTTACTGAATAAAAGAGTTGGAAATGCTTAAAACAGCCCAACACACCTCATCAAACTGTCCACATAATACAAGTTTACCATTACGCAGATTTCCAACTTCAAGCGTGTCAAAATCACCAACTATAGTTGATTCTCTATACAATACAACTTTATCATTCAAAAATTCTTTTGATTCGATATTTAACAAATATTCACCGTTGCTTTGCTTACAAGAGAAAGAAGTAAACATCCACGCCCAAAGGACGTGGTTTTGAGATAAGCCCAAAGGGCATGATATACCTTTAAATAACGTAAATAATATCCGTGACCACTATTTGATTTGAAATGTAAAAACATTTAAAAGCAAAATGCAGAGTTTCTCTGACCACGTTCAGAGAACGTGGGGTTTTAAGTTGAACTAAAAAATATAAGTCCGACAAATATTTTCAGGATAACATTCTTTTAATTAATTTTTTAAGCGAACTAACAGGTATCATTTCCTTTACAATCATTTGAGGATTTTTACTCGCACTCAAAGGGTAAGTTGTAGAAACAACTCCCACAACATTTCCCTTACTATTAAATACAGGTGCTCCGCTTGATCCCACAGCAAATTCTGCCGAAATACTCATTCTTTTTGAGTTATTTTCGCTCGGAACAACATAAGCCCTGGTAACCAGGGCAAACGCATCTAATTATTTAAGACTTTAAAAATATAGTCGTTATTCCAGCCAATAATTTTTCGTTTTCCCTTAATGCCGATTTTTGCATCATCCTTCTTCAATAGGTTGAGAGCAACTCTGTTAAGAGTGGAAAAATTTTGGGCAGCATTACCAGTTCTTTTACGAGATTGATCTTCATTGAAAGCAACGTCTAAAACCCAATGGACTTTGTTTTCAATGCCCCAATGTTTCCTTACCCCATTG
>JAOARS010000148.1 GCA_025210415.1 Marinifilum sp.
CAAAATCGTAAACACCCATCACTTTTCATTGAAAATCGTTAGTTTCTTTTTCTGTAAATCTTTCATTGATTGCAATATATGAATAATCAAATTGTTGATTTTGAAAGGAAAAATTTAAATATTTTGCACAGCCTACCCGAAGGGGAACACCCATTTTTTTACATTGCTGAGAATAAATCTTAAATGTGATTGCTTTGTATTTCATACCTTGTTTTACAATTCAATTAAAGGTAATTCATATATTGCCTTTTGATGACAAAGATTTATCAAAAATGATAAAAATAGTAATAGCTCCCGATAAGTTTAAAGGTTCGCTTACCGGATTTGAATTTTGCGATGCCATTGAGCATGGTATAAAGAAACATGTTCCTGATGCTGAGATTGAAAAACTTCCATTAGCCGATGGGGGAGATGGAACCGTTGAAGTTTTAAAATACTATTTGGATGGGCAAATAATTTCGCTCGAAGTGAATGATCCTTTAGGCAGAAAAGTGAAAGCTACTTACCTGTATTCGAAAGCTAAAAAAACTGCTTTTATAGAAATGGCAGAAGCTTCAGGAATTTGCTTGCTTACAAAAAAGGAGGCCAACCCGTTAAAAACGAGTACTTATGGAACGGGACAACTGATAGAGAATGCATTGAACAAAGGTGTGGAACATATTATTTTGGGCATTGGAGGAAGCGCAACCAACGATGCCGGAATAGGAATGGCCAGAGCATTAGGATATCGTTTTTTCGACAAGGATAAAAAGGAGTTATTGGGAATTGGAGAGAATTTGCAGAAGATCGAAAATATTGATATTTCGGATGTTCATCCACAAATCAGGAATGTAAAATTCGAAGTGGCCTGCGATGTAGATAATCCATTGTATGGACTTAATGGAGCTGCTTATGTGTATTCACCCCAAAAAGGAGCAACACCAAAAATGGTAACAGAATTGGATAATGGTTTGATGGTATTTAATGAAGTTGTAAAATCTCAATTTCAATTGGATTTGCAAAACATAAAAGGAGCAGGAGCAGCAGGAGGATTAGGTGCTGGTTGTATTCTTTTCCTGGGGGCAAAACTAAATTCAGGAATTGAGTTAATCAAGAAAGTAGCAGATTTTGATAAGAAGATTAAAAATGCAGATTGGGTTATAACAGGAGAGGGAAAACTGGATGCTCAGACCTTCTCAGGCAAAGTAATTCGTGGTGTGCTGGATTCAATTGAAAATCAGAAATTGGCCTTGTTTTGTGGAGTAATTGATTTGTCGGAAGAAGAACGCAAGAATGTAAAGGTAGATTATATTTCGGAAACTTCGGTGTATGCTAAAAATATAGATGATTCTATTCGAAATGCTGGTAAATACTTGGAAAAAGCAACTGAAGAATATGCCAGAATAAACTTAAAATGAGTGACTCAGAAAAAATTAAACATTTTTTTAATCGAAATCAGGTTATTAAGATGCAGATTGTCATGATGATTTATGATTTGGAAACAGAAAGCTTTCAGCGGCTTTGAATGTATTCAACAAACTCAATCATAACCAAATCATATAAAATCTTAAAAATCAGCGTCAATTCATTCTCTGTTTCAACTCTTGACTCGCATAATATCTAAAAAAACAGAAAGAGGATTTCTTTTCAGAAATCCTCTAAAATCTTCGCTTGTTACAGACTAAAGCAAAGTTAAATTTTAATTTGCACTTGGTTTAAATAAAAACCACAGCAGCTTTTGGTCAATACCTAAGGTGGTTTTATTTGAAACCACACTTGCTTTTACCTAAAACTACAGCTGGTTTTGTGTAAAACCTGCGCAGGTTTTTGTTGCGATTTAAATTTTGTTAAATCCAGCATCCCTTATGCTTTTAATTATTCGTTTGCCAGGGCGGTAATTTACACCAACTTTTTTAATGGATGCAGAAGTAACCTTTTCTGCAGATTCTTCTCCATTGCTACTGATAGATGGATACAGACTACCAATTTTTTCAAGACGAACAATTCTGCCTTGAGCCAATTTTTTCTGAATTTCATTTTCCAAAGCAATGATAACTCCTCTGATATCAGCTTCTGATAAAGCACTAAATTTTTCGATATCTTCTACAAGTTCATCAATGCTTGCTTCTTTACCATTTACAATTTGAGCATAAAATTTCTTCTCTCCACCACCAGCAACACCTGGTTGGCCTTTTTCTATAGCTTTAAAATCTAAAGACATATGTTAAAATGTTTATAAACAGCAATATTGCTCTATTACGATTGCCTGTAACTATTCAAAAAAAGTTGTTAGTCAAAAGAAACAAGCTTTTAGAAATAAATCAAAAGAGAGCTTATTTAAATATTGCGTATTTAGTTTATTTTTGAAATGAGCCTGTCGGCCTCCTCTTCCAAGTGTAACCGTCCAAAGTTTTACAGGGTTGATGACCAGCCGATGGGTTATCATTTTAAAAGTGATTCAATTTAAATAATAGTTATGAAAATTCCGCCTGTCAAATGTGTCAAGTTGGGCAATATCGCTAATTTTTAACAAAATTTAACGATGTAATATCAATAGCTGTGTAGGTGTAAGTATGTGAAAAAAAAGAGTGGATGTTTGTTAATTCTTTTATAGTCAGAACAAAATAGAGTTGATCTGTCTGAAAATGTAGTTATATGGTAGGTTAATATATCTATTTCACTAAAAACAAATAACCTCTGCCGCGTAAGGTCTGAATTTCGATATTGTTATCTTCGCTAAAATAATTGCGAAGTTTTTTAATGTACACATCCAGATTACGGGAATTAAAGAAAGAATCATCGCCCCAAATTTGCAACAAAATTTCCTTACGCTCTACCACTTTACTACCCATTTCGGTTAGTTTCTTAAGCAGTTCACCTTCTCTATTAGATAAATTAATCGTTTTCGAAGGAGTAATCAATTCATATCTTTTAGGAAAATAGGTGTAAGTTCCCAGTTTTATTTCATCAAGTTCATTTTTCTTATCATTGTCAGAATCGTTGTTTTGCCCTACACCGTGAAGCTTTAATTGGTTTTCGATACGAATAACCAATTCTTCAATGCTAAAAGGTTTTCGAATGTAATCTGTACCACCAGCTTCGAATCCTTTTACAAGATCAGAAGTTTCTGTTTTTGCAGTAAGAAAAATAATTGGAAGAGTAGGGAATTTGCTCCTGATGTGTTCGCACAATTGGTAGCCATTAACATTAGGTAGCATGATATCTAATACGCAAATATCCGGAGTAAAATCATGAAATTTAGACATTACCTGAGCACCATTTGTTTCCCAGATAATATCAAATCCCTTTAAAATCAATGAATCGTATACAATCTGACCCAAATTAGGCTCATCTTCTACGTAAAGTATTTTTGTTTCTTTCATGATTATTTTACCTTGAATGCCCTGCAAGATAAGAAAATGTAGGAAAAAATAGGATGGAGTAGGCCTAATTAATAATTCTTAGTTATGCGAAGAAATGAAGTGCGAAAATTTAAACCAGAACTGACACAATACATTTTGCTGCAATATCCTGATATTCCCACTCCAAGTGGGATTATCAGTAATAGAGAATATCAAGCTTTACTTTCCCAAATAAATCGAGGCAGGCCGTTGTTCATTATTGAGTTTTAATCTCGAATTTTGTTGGAATGGCATTATGCCAGTGCGAAAATTTAAACCAGCAATGGTATAATGATATCTTTTACACCGGAAATTCCAATATCATTTCGCACCCTTTGCCAGATAAATTATTGGCACTAATTGTTCCGTTGTGCTGTTTCATTACCAATGCAGCAAAGCTAAGTCCCAATCCGAATCCTTTTACATTGTGTCGATTATCAGTTGGAACTCTAAAGAAACGATCAAAAACTTTGGTTAAATATTCTTTTGGAATTCCCGGGCCATTGTCAATTACAGATACATAAACATGTAAACCCTCTTGCCATAGGTGAATCGCAATACTTACGTCGTTTCCACCATATTTTTTACTGTTTTCAATCAAATTCCGAATTACACCTTCTATGTAAACCTGATCAATGATAAGATTAATGTTTTCTTCTGGTTTCTGAAATCTAATATTAATTTTATCAGCGTAAAACAATTCAACCGATTTTACAATTCTATTGAGAAACTCGTTAAGGTTTGTTTCTTTTTTGTACAACAAATGCTGATTCGATTCCAGTTTAGAATGTTCCAGTACTCTTGATGTAAGACTATCTAATCGGTTCATTTCCAATGCTACCATATTTAGGTAAGATTTGGTTTTTTCTTTGTCGTCGGTAATTCCAAATTTTAAAATGGCTTCCATTGCAGCTTTTGCGGTTGCAACAGGTATTTTTAACTCATGTGTAATGTTGCTAACAAAATCGGAACGAAGCATATTTAGTTTGGCTTGAGTAAGGTAACTTCGATAAGCAAAAACCAATGCAAACACAGAAAGGCTAATCAATACAATTCCAAATATGATTTGTGCAATAATTACTGAAATGAGATAAAAGAAATAATTACTGAAGTAAATCACTTTGGCGTCATTGTATCTTCGTGTATAAATTAAAATTCCCAATTTACCTCTTTGCAACAGAAAATTATCTGTTCTTTCAATTTGCAGCAAATCTTTTTGGTCTATTTTCTCTTCATTTGTAATTCTAATAGTAGGATATTTATTCTTAAAAGTTTTTACGAATAAATTTTTGAAATATTGCCTTGTGGAATCTTTAGAAATCTGTTTTTGATTGTATAAGATTTGTCCGGGATAAATTTGATAACGATAACCTAATTTTACAATTTCAAGTTGCCTGTCTGCTCTTATACTATCAGGAATCATGTTTTTTTCATCAATAGCACGAAATAGAGGTTGATACATCTTGTTCGAATCAACATATGCTCTTAATTCTTTTATATATGCTTTTTTAAAATCAGAACTGGTTTTATCGCCACCTATTTTAAGACTATTTAAATTAATCGTGTCTTTATGACCTAAGGCAGGTTTAATTACATTTCGATAGAAAAAGATAAACTCTCCATCGCTCCATGACTGATGATAGAGTTCGTAAAATTCGGTTTGAAGGTTCTTTTTTTCGTTATTGTACTGACTATGCAACCAGTAAGCCACAAAAGTTACCAACAAAATCATACTTAAAACCATTGGTGAAATGATTTTAAATTTCTTTCTATTCAATCTGTTCTTTTGCATGTGACAAATATACTGGCTTTCAGTAGTAAATGTTTAAATTGTTAACCTTAATTAACCAAATTACAATAAACCGAGACAGTTAATCTCATTTAAGTTTATTCATTAGAAACAGTTTTTTAATTTATCCCAACCAATGTAAAAGTTTGGGTGTTCCCCTTCGGGTCGGGCTATACACTACAAGTCCTCGCTTCGCTGTGGGCTTTTCGTTCCTATCCCTAACACAAAAGCAGCACCTTCCCTGATATTTCCACTCAAAGTGCGATGATCGGTACAAAATAATCAAAAGGAGTTTTTAAATACTGTACAATACGATTAGCCTGTGCTGCACTTACAAAAAGTATAATTGACGCTAATTTTTAAGATTGGTTATGATTTATACCAATTGTGAAAATATACGAGCCACTACTTCGCAAACTCGCACAGCCTAACATTTTCTACATCGGCATAAGATATAAAAAAAGCTCTCCGAAGAGAGCTTTCAGCTTATATTTGCTGTGATTTTGTACTAGTCAATCTTTTCCAACTGTACAGTAAAATGTCTCATAATTGGAGCTTCGTCAACAATTTTAAAACCATGCTTGATTTCATGTCTGCGATCGTAAACATTTTTAAGAGCAGCAGCAATTACATCCATGTGGTTGTTGGTATAAGTTCTTCTCGGAATAGCCAAGCGCAACAATTCTAAATCCGGGTAACGATTCTCTCTGGTTTCAGGATCCCTGTCGGCCAAAATAGTTCCGATTTCAACACCACGAATACCAGCTTCCAAATACAATTCACAACCCAATGTTTGTGCTTGGTATTCTTCTTTTGGAATGTGAGATAAAATCTTCTTGGCATCCACAAAAATAGCGTGACCCCCAATTGGTTTTTGGAATGGAATTCCATACTCATCCAATTTGTTTCCAAGATATTCAACCTGCTTAATTCTGGTTTCCAAATAATCAAACTCGGTGCCTTCGTCCAAACCTTGAGCCAATGCATTCATGTCGCGACCAGACATGCCACCATAAGTAACATATCCTTCGAACATGATATTGTAAGTAGATGCTTTTTTCCAAAGATCTTCACTTTTCATTCCAATGAAACCACCCATGTTCACAATTGCATCTTTCTTGGAACTCATTGTTGCCATATCGGCATACGAATACATTTCCAAAACAATTTCCTTGATCGTTTTATCTTGGTATCCTTCTTCGCGAGTTTTAATGAAATATGCATTTTCAGCAAAACGAGCCGAATCGAAACATACAGGAATATCGTACTTGTTTGCCAATTCCTTAACTGCTTTTATGTTAGCCATAGAAACAGGCTGACCACCTGAAGTATTACAGGTAACAGTAACAATAATCATTGGAATTTGCTCTTTTGGATAAGTTGAAAGAACAGACTCCAGTTTGATAAGATCAAGATTCCCTTTAAATGGATGATCAATTTCAGTATCGAAAGCTTCATCAATGGTACAGTCGATAGCTTTTGCCTTTCTAAACTCGATATGGCCTTTTGTTGTGTCGAAATGAGAGTTGCCAGGGACAACATCACCTTCTTTAACCAACACCGAAAACAATACGTTTTCAGCAGCACGTCCTTGGTGAGTTGGCAAGAAATGATCGAAACCAAGAATGTTTTTCATTGCAGCTTTCATGTTATAGTACGAACGAGCACCTGCGTAACTTTCGTCTCCCAACATCATTGCCGACCATTGTTTGTCGCTCATTGCACCTGTTCCCGAATCAGTAAGAAGGTCAATAAATACCTGATCACTTTTTAGGTTGAATAAGTTGTAGTTGGCATCTTTTAACCACTGTTCTCTTTCTTCACGAGTACTTCTTCTGATGGTTTCAACCATCTTTATTTTGTATGATTCTGCAAATGGAATTTTCATGATATTTTTTATTTAATTGTTTACTATGTTTATTTATATACGAATGTTGGCTGTTTCAGAATTTATTGTACCCAATTACATTTCAGGGTTCAATAAATCAATTACAATGTTGTGATATTGAATTAGCCAAATAATGAAATACAGATATGTAATAAGAGTTGATCTGATGGAATTCGGATCAAATGATTCGTTATTAAATATTGTATTGGAAAAAAATGGGACAGGAATGTCCCAAGACGAATTAGAAGTGAAACTCGTCTCTGTTTTTAATATTTAGGTAGACTTTGTGTGTAAGTTTTGGAAGTTGATATTTAATTTCCATGCTTTCTGATTTTCTACTGTCGGCAAATTTATAACTTTTTAAATTGAATCAAAAATTAAGAACTAAAAATGTGCAAACGTTTGAGTGATACAGATGATAAAATAAAGGCTATTTTGGTTCGTTTTTTGAGCAGATTGGCCGCATAAATGCTTTTAAGAACAAAATAAAATTGACATTTTTGCATGCGCCGAGTATAATATAATTGTATTGTGTTTGTGCATGTTCCAAAAGGCCAATTAATTATTAACCCGAACAGAGCTACGCCTAATGATTCGATTTTTCTTTGTATTGCTTATTGTAATTCAGCCTATTATATTGTTATCTCAGAAAAAAAATCAGAAAGATTCCATACTTCCGGATGCAATTCGATTTGAGAAATCGGTGTATAAATTAAAGCACAATGCAGCCGATTCAATAAAACACTTTACTTATGATTCTGTTTTAAATCCTGTAAAAGATCCTTTGAAGCATATCGAAAATATAGGTTTTAAGTTTATTTTGCGTGAATTGGCAATGGATTATGCTCCAAAGCAACATCAATCCGATTCTGTTCGCAATGCAGTAAATACCTTACTGCAATATGTTGGGAACGATAGTATTCGTAATATGGTTTTCTACCTTAAAGATTATATCGAAAAAAGAAAAACAGAAGAGGCTTTAAGAGAGGTAAAAAAACAAATTGAACTCGAAAGAGTTTTAAGCTATCAGCCCAATTTGCCAGTTCTTGAAGAAGCTGAAGTCAATGATTCATGGAAAACTGAAGCTCTGGATGAATTGTACAATTACGTAGAACACGATCCGGTTCATCAATGGATTAGAGAAATTAGCAGAGATTCCGTTTTTCTTGGTGTTCGAAACTTTATGAATGATTCCATTAAGTTTTGGATTAACAATGGAAAGCAGGATTACAAAAGGTTTTGGCTGAAGAAGAACAAGCGCGATTCTATTGGCATTTGGATACAAAATACTTCGGACAGATCGGTTAGGATATTGGTTGATGATGATGTGTATCAACAATCGGTGCAGCGTTCAAAAGTGAGAGGAACACGAGTTATTCTTGAGAGAAAAGAACGAGCCGATCAATACAAACTTGCCAAACTTGCCAAATACAAGCGTTATTCTCAAATATGGAAAGTGGGAGCAACGGCCGGGTTGGCATTCAATCAAGGCCATGTTAGTAAGAGTTGGTCGAGGGGAGGTGAGAGTTCGATGGCCACAACATCTACCCTTGATGCATTTGCAAATTATAAAAAAGGAAATCATACCTGGGACAATACCTTAAAGGTAAAATATGGGCTTTTAAAATCAGGTGATAACGATTTTCGAAAAAATGAAGACAGGATAGAGCTGAATACCAAATATGGACAAAAAGCTGTGAAAAATTGGTATTATTCGGCCCAGTTCAACTTAAAAACTCAAATGGTGAAAGGATATTCTTATCCTAATAATGGGCCAAGAGTATTAAAATCTAACTTTTTTGCTCCGGCCTATATCATTGGCTCTGTAGGTATGGATTACAAACCCGATAAGAACCTGTCTATTCTGCTTTCTCCCTTATCTGCCAAGTACACTATTGTACGTGATACAGCAAATATTAATCAAACGGCATATGGTATTGATAAGGACAAGAAGGTAAAAAAAGAGGTTGGTTCTTACGTAAACCTATCTCATAAATTGAAATTTTGGGAAGATTTACAGCTAACCAACAAACTTACGTTGTATTCAAATTACAGCGAAAAGCCAAAAAATGTTGATGTTGATTGGGAGTTAAGCCTTATTATGCCAATAAATCAATATCTGTTATCGAAGTTTTCGACCCATTTAATTTCTGATGATGATACAGGATCGAAAGTTCAGTTTAAGGAGAATTTTTCAATTGGTGTTAGTTATCGATTTTAAATAAATATTACAAGGGTGTAAATACCCAATTTTAGAATTGTTATTTAATAATTATGTGTTTTTAAGCCTGTTTTAATTGTTTAAAAACCATTACATTGCGAATGTAAAAATTAAAACATTAATCTATGAGTTTAAGTTATGCGGTTCCAGGTGTAGGAACAATTAATATAGATACCTTGGTGGTAGATTCAAATGGAACTTTAACCGTAAAAGGTGAAATGGTTCCAGGTGTGGTGGAAAGAATTCATCGTTTACAAATGTTGGGTGTTAATGTGGTTATGATTTCATCAGATCAGCGTGGAAATGCTAAAGATTTGGCATTATCGAGCGGTATTGCTTACTATGAAGCAAATAACTCCAGAGAAAAAGAAGATGTTTTGCTTTCGTTGGGAAGCAATAATGTTGCAGCCATTGGTAATGCGCGCATAGATATCGGATTGTTTGTTCAATCAATAGTTTCGGTAGCTACACTGCAAGCAGAAGGAATTCATAAAGATATCATCGACCATGTTGATGTAATTGTTCCGTCGATTAACGATGCGCTTGATTTCTTTCTTGATGATGATACTTTTATTGCAACAATGAAACGATAATTTATTAAACAGAATAAAATTAAAATCTCCTATTAGGAGATTTTTTTGCAAATCAACTTAGAACAAGTTATTTTTTGGATCTTATTATTGTATCACCTATGGATTTAATTTTACTGATTGTTTCGGTTGTTGCTGTTTGTTTTGGAGTGTACTGGTATTTCTTTCATGTACCAAATTATTACGGATATGCATCTTCGAAAGGTGAGGGTTTAAAAGAATATCTTGACTCGGATAAGTTGTTGGAACTAACCAATAAGCATTTGGATGAGATTTGGATTTTGGATGTAAGGGAAGAAGAATATTTTTTGATGGGCCACATTCCAAATGCCAAAAATTTTCCGTATCATGAAGTAGAAAAATGGTATCAACAAATTCCAAAAGACAAAGCATTGATTTTGTATTGCGATTTAACCATCAAAACCCAAAATGTAATTGTTTATCTGGAAGAAAAAGGATACAACAACATGTTGAACTGGGGAAAATACAAAAGATGGAATCATACTGAAATAGTAGAAGAATCCATTTCTACTTAAAGCAATTCATTATAAAGTTTTAAATTTTCATCATCGAACACACAAAAAATTACTTTTTGTAGGTACTTGCATTTGCCCAATTGTTTTCGCACCGTTTTTATTGCAATTTCTGCAGCTTCTTTTTTCGGATATCGGTAAACACCTGTACTGATATTTGGAAAAGCGATACTGTTTAATTTATACTTTTCTGCTAGTTTCATGCTTTTTTTGTAGCAACTCTTGAGCAATTGATCTTCATCGTATTTGCCTCCGCTCCAAACAGGGCCTACTGTATGTATTACATGTTTACAGGGTAAGTGATATGCTTTTGTAATTTTTGCCTCTCCGGTAGGACAACCGTTAAGAATTCGGCATTCGTTTAGTAATTCGGGTCCCGCAGCTTTGTGAATTGCTCCGTCAACTCCTCCGCCTCCGAGCAAACTTCTGTTGGCAGCATTTACAATAGCATCAGTGGCCAGTTTTGTGATGTCTCCCTTAAAAATTTCAATTTTCATGATTACCAGTTTATTTTTTGTTCTATGTAATGAATAGCTTGTTAGCTTTTGGTTTGATTTACAAGATGCTCAAAAATAGCTTATTAACAAGAGTGCGATTAAAAATATGATTACAGTTTGAATTGATTTTTTTCCTAAAAGCCAAGTGTTTATTTTGTTTAAATCTTTACGAAGATTTTGAACTTATACTAAATTTTAAGGCTCTATATGATTTTTAGTGGGTGATTGAATAATAGTACTTAAAATACTTAAAGTGCCTAAAGTACTTAAAGTTATTAATAGATTTTTAATTATCATGTTATACCATTTTGAAAATGAAGTAAGCTGTATTGATTATTTGGATGCCGATGTAGAAAATGTTAGGCAGTGCGTTTCGACGAACTCGGGATTGCGAAGCAATATCTCATATACTTTCACAATCGGTATTAGATGTAAATCTATTAAGCGATTTTAATGTTTACCGTTCACATTTTGCATTCTAATTTTAGGCACTTTTAACTTTATTCCTTTTACCTATCTAAATCAACATAGTGACTATTTTTATCTTCCCATTATAAATCATACGGAGCCAATTTTAATTTTCTGTTTCTTAAAAGTAACAATTCAAATTCATTATAAAAAACAATCCCGAAATCGATTGCAATTTACTGACAGTGAAAATGTTTGTTTCGATTTGGAAAAATATTTTTACTTTAGCTGCGCTAGCCAAGCAAATTGATTGAAATATATTAAATTGACAATTATGAAAAGAGTATTAGTTGCAACCGGAGGTGGTGATTGCCCGGGTTTGAATGCTGTGATTCGTGCCGTTGTAAAACGTGCAGCTCAGGAAAAAGACTGGGAAGTGGTAGGAAGTATTCAGTCGTTCGACGGAATTTTGAAAGAACCGACTGAGATTAAAATATTAGATGATGTTGCGGTTAAAGGTATCCACTACCAAGGTGGTACAATTATCGGAACAACTACAAAAGGAGGTCCTTTTGCTTGGCCAGTAAAAAACAAAGACGGATCTTGGGGATCTGCTGATCGTTCTGATGAAATGATCCGTAAATTGCAATACTTGGGAGTTGACGCTGTTATTAGTATTGGTGGCGATGGTTCTCAAAAAATATCACAAGCTCTTTACGAAAAAGGATTAAACATTATTGGTGTGCCAAAAACAATTGATAATGACCTTTCTGCAACCGATTTTACTTTCGGTTACCAAACTGCTGTTCAGATTTGTACCGAAGCTGTTGACAAGTTAAAAACTACTGCTGCTTCTCACAATCGTGTTTTTATTTTGGAAGCTATGGGGCGTGATGCGGGTTGGATTGCTTTGAGTGCTGCAATTGCAGGTGGTGCAGAGGCATGTTTGATTCCTGAAATTCCTTACGACATCAAGAAAGTGAAAGAGAAGCTGGATACTCGTTTCTTGAAGGGAAAAGGGTTTGGTATTATTGTAGTTGCTGAAGGTGCTATGCCTAAAGGTGGTTCGGCTTTGGCTGAGGAAAGTGATGAAGTAGGAAACCCTAACCTAAAGTTAAGCGGTGCTGCTGATCGTTTGGCTGTTGAATTGAAAGAAGCTGGTATCGAAGCAGATATTCGTACAACAGTATTGGGACACCTTCAGCGAGGTGGTATTCCGGTAGCTTACGATCGTGTATTGGCAACTCAGTTTGGTGTTAAGGCATTCGAAATGGTATTGGAAGGTAAATTCGGACATATGGTTGCTTACCGTCATCCTGAGGTTGTTGCCGTTCCTCTTCCTGAGGCTATTGGCCAGCAAAACTTGGTTGATCCAAAATCAAACCTTGTTGCTACGGCAAAAGGTGTTGGCATTGCATTTGGAGACTAATTTGAAGCAAGAAAATATTTTCAACCGGGATTCTTTGGATTCCGGTTTTTTTTGTGGGATTATTTCTCGCTGATTTTAGTTACTGCAAGAGCAATAATGTGCTTGCAAAAAATAAAGACTGGTAATGTTGTGTCATATCGGTTGTATAATGAAATGAGTCTTATCTTCGTTTCACTCGAAAGGCTTAGCCATTATTACATCGGTATGATACCAAATAATCAATATAGCTTACTTCATTTTTAAAATGGTATTATTGGGAGATCTGGTCTTCTGTGATAGATATTTTTAATCGAACTCAGTCCCTTAGGC
>JAOARS010000149.1 GCA_025210415.1 Marinifilum sp.
AGGTTATCGATTTCTGAGTTAAGTAGTTTAGTTTTCTTAAATTTAATGAGCTTTTTAAAATTTTTACGGGCTTTATGGTATTCTTGTCTTAGATTCTCAGCATAAGGGTTTCTATGCTTTTTGTTAGATAGCTCCGTTAGAGTCCTTCTCAAAAGGAAACATTCTTTGTCAAACCATTTTTTAGAACGTCGTTTTTTGCGAGTCTCTTTCGGGCAATTCAGTTTGAGCGAACGCAGGGATATTTCAGTTAGTAAGTCGGTTAACTGTTCAGTCGCGAGATCAATTCCCTCACTGGTAGAGTCAAAATTTGTCTTTTCAAAGAGTAGTAAAAAGACCAGAAAATCTTGCCACGACTGAAACCAGATTAAATGCAGACTCGGTTTCCACCGTGGATCTCTTGAACTACGAACTTTATCGTACTGATCCACCTACTGGGGCCTGATATAAAATTTGACATGCAACTAGTCGAATCGGGCTGGGTCGAGATCGATCCATGTTAATGGCAAGGCACCTATATTAATTGGATCCGTTCATAGACACCCCGGTGCAAATATAGAAGAATTCACTAAACAGCTCGATGATCTGATTCGAAAAATGACAGAGTAGATACCAGCTATACATTCTGGGAGTGCGTGAATAGAGATTTTTTAGAATATAACGGTCATGTGCCCAAACTGAAGAGTACCTAGATATGCTCCACTCTGACAACATCTCACCATCGATAGCTAAGCCGACCAGAATTTCTAACGATGCTGCAACTTTGATAGATCGTATAGATGCTAACGACACTGACCAAGTGACATCCGGAATTGCGACAATAGGTATCTCCGATCATCTACCAACCTTTCGTACTGTTGACGTACCAGTACAAAAACAAAAATTTCAGAGATACTGTAAAGACTACAGGCGAGTGGATTCAGAACTATGCCTGCAGGATATTAGAGCAATTGACTGGAATACTATTTACACCGAAAGCAATGACCCGAGCACGTACATAGAACAGACTTTCTCTCAAACAAGCCGGTCAAAACAGCCGAATGTAAAAAATATGCGAACGAACTTAACCACTCAAAGACCGCCGGTAAAAAGGCGTATTATCGTAAGCAGTTTAACCTACGCAGGAATAATCCGAAAGCTACGTGGAAATTAATCGGTACTTTAAAGTAAACGGAAGACAAAGGGACAAACCTGACCTTCGGCAGTCGACAATAAACAAATTACTCGTGGCCTATTTCTAGATTTCTCAAAGGCATTTTTGGATGCAGTTAACCATGATATTCTGCTCTCTAAATTTATGTGCTTGTGGAATCCGTGGAACTCCATTTAAATGGTTTAAAAGCCGCTGACGCAATCGCACTCCGTTCGTAAGGATTGATGAAATTGAATCCGGCGTGGAAACTATTACGTGTGGAGTTCCCCAGGGTTCAACCCTCGGGCCATTGTTATTCTTGCTCCCCTGAGAAGCTTTCTTTTAGAATACTTGCAGATGACGCGGACATTTTCTTTACCGGTAGTTATCCAAAGGAGGTTGAATTTACAATGAATGAAGAGGTCAAGTTGGTCCTGAAAATACTGTGCTATTAATAAGTCATCTGCAAATTTTCAGAAAACTAATTATGTGCTAATGACATCATCAAAGAAAAAAATACATTTAAACATCCACAATATTGAATGCAAAAGTTATATCAAGTATCTAGCTCTATACCTTGAGGAGCATTTACAGTGGGAACCCCAAATTCAACATGTAAATAATAAATCAGTAAAGAATGCAGGTATAATTAATCAGCTCGGACACTATCTCGATTTTCATATGCTCAAACAGTTATATTATACCGTTATTTATCCATACTTTAACTGTCTGCACTGAGCAGAATGTTTGTAGAAATACGTGTGGCCTCGACATCAACACAGACCCATGACAACACATTTGATGGACTGTCCATCAAGCTCAAAGTTATTGTTTAACCAATCAAAACAATCAACACCTATTGGACTATATTGTGTGTGACTTTCAAGTTGTTCCAAGTTTTCAAAGTTGTATATGTACGTTCATAACTATATAGTACCTTCATTTTCACCTACAATTCTTGGCCTGCGCTGGTTGTCTTGTGGTATCTTCTGTTCTTCTGTCTCCCGCTAATGGTGGAGACAATAAGAAACAGTCCTCTGCTTGAGAGCAGACTCTTAACCACCGGTGCCATGTTTCAGTGTCACCAACGCACGTTAGCTACATTACTAGAAAATTATCTAAGACTCGTTTCCCCTAAAACCTCAGCATTTTACCACTGCTACTCCTTTTCTTACAGGCCACTACCACCAACCATTCCTGCTGGATACTTAGGCGCTGTCATTAGCAGTTGGCCCACGCTGCCAATTCCCTACTCATCCAAATGGGTAAGGAGTCTCTTGCTTGTCTTGTTATCCATATTCCATGCAACATTTTCCCCTCTGCACAAACAATGGCCTCTCCTCCGCCCGTCGAGCTCTGCTGCTCAACGAGCGACGCGCGCCCACACCAGGGGGGCATGTACCGTCAGACTCAACAGTTTGCCATCTCCTCACGGCTAATCCTCTTCGAATGACAGCCCGTCAAACTTGCTTCATTTCCA
>JAOARS010000150.1 GCA_025210415.1 Marinifilum sp.
AACTGTATTAATTAGACAATGATGAATTTATAACATTTTCAAGTTGAGTTTTTCCCTAGTAGGGAAAATCCCGACATGGTAAAGGGTGAAATAAGATAAAAATATAATCAAAAATACACCCTTTTGGCTGTCGCCATCTTCTCCCGATTCTCGGGACAGGCTCTAAAAGGGAAGAATTCTTAAAATAAGCTATTTATATAACAAATAACTTTAAGCACTCATAAGTATTTTAAGTACTTATAATTTACCAATCCTTCTTAATTTTAGTCTTTTTCGCTTTCATGGCTTTTGCCTTGGCTTTTTGTACTTTCTCCTGAACTTTCTTTTCATCGTTTTCTAAAGCTTCCAGCAAGCGTTTTGCATCTTCTTTTGAGATTTTAGGCTGCTGTTGTTGCTGCTTTTGTTTGTCCTTATCGCCTTTATCTTGCTGATCTTTGTTTTGCTGATCTTTTTTCTTGTCTTGTTCCTTTTTATCCTGATCTTTTTTATCCTGGTCCTTCTTATCTTGATCCTTTTTGTCCTGGTCTTTTTTATCCTGATCTTTCTGATCCTTATTTTGATCTTTGTTCTGATCTTGTTTTTTCTGCTCCTCTTCCTGTTTCTTTTTCATTTGGCGAGCATACTCCAGATTGTATTTCGTTTCCTGGGAGTTGGGATTGTAACGCAAGGATTGCTTGTAAGCTTCAATACTTTCATCAATCTTTTTACTTTCCAATAGCGTGTTTCCCATATTGTGAAACAAGTGGCCAAGTTTTTCAGGATCTTTCTCGTTAACAGCCAAAGTTTGAAACTGCTTTAAAGCTTCATCGTATTTTTTTTGCTTGTACAGTGCATCACCCAGGTTGAATCCGGCCTCGTAAGAATTGATTTTCTTATCTAAAGCTTTTCGGTATTCGACTTCCGAATTTTCAAATTTCTCTCCCTCAAAAAGCTCATTCCCCGAGCGGATAAACTTTCGTTCTTTTTGGGCTACTGCCTCCATGCTTAGAAGACAAATCAAGCTAATGAATATTAATAATACTTTTTTCATCTGTTTATAATTTTCTTCCATTTGTCAGATGGAAGCCGCAAGATCAAAATAATCATTATCGTGTGTGTGTAATAATTATTTTAATCATGCTCGTTTCATATCTGCGGATTTGTATCGTTCTACTTCGATGGGTTAAATAAATTAATGTCTTTTAAATGACGATTCTTACGCTCCAAAACGAGGAATTCAATGAATAAAAGCAACAAACCGATTGCCAGGAATATCTGAAACTTCTCGTCGTATGCAGTATAAACTCTGGCTTCGAGTTCTGTTTTATCCATTTTATTGATTTCTCTAAATAAAACGTTTAAACCAGTGGTTGTGTTGTTGGCAATTACTGCTTTTCCACCTCCAGCAGTTGCTATTTCTTCCACCATTTGCTGATCAAGTTTCGAAATCACAATGTTTCCATCATCATCTCGTCTAAAATCACTCGATCCAGCCCTTACGGGAATAGGAGCACCCTCTGGTAATCCCATTGCAATGGTATGAACTGCAATACCCATTTCTTTAGACATTGTAGCTGCATCAACTGCATCATCCTCATGGTTTTCACCATCAGTAATAACGATAATGGCTTTACTGGCTTCACTATCTGGTGTAAAACTTCTTGTTGCCAATTCAATTGCAGAACCTATTGCTGTTCCCTGTATAGGAACAATATCGGTACTAATGGAAGACAAGAATAATTTAGCCGATGCATAATCGGTAGTAATTGGCAATTGAGTATAAGCTTCACCAGCAAAAACAATTAAGCCGACTTTATCGTTGTTTAACTTGTCAACCATTTTCGAAATGGCACGCTTTGCACGTTCCAAACGATTTGGCTGAATGTCTTGTGCCATCATCGAGTTTGAAACATCAAGAGCAATGATTACTTCAACACCTTTTCTTTTTATCTTTTGAAGTTTTGAACCAAATTGTGGGCCTGCTACACCAATAATGATAAAGCTTAAAGCCAATATCAAAATTGAAAATTTATACACAGGTCGTGTGAAAGAAGCGTATGGCATTAATTGAGAGATGATATTCATCTCACCAAATTTTTGCAATGCTTTCTTCTTAATTACATGGCTTACCCAGTACAACACCACTAATATTGGTATTAATGCGAATAAGTATAGAAATTCAGGATGATCGAAACGAAACTGATCCATTTATCAATGATTTTCGGTTTATCAAATAATTACAATTAAGGAATGTTCCTTAATACTGAATTGCGTAATGCAATTTCTAACAGTAAAAACAATGCTCCAAGGAAAGCAAAGATTAAGAATTCTTCACTTTTGGTGCTGTATTGTTTCACTTCAATTTTACTTTTCTCAAGCTGGTCGATTTCAGCATAAATAGCTTTCAACTTGTTGTTATCTGTTGCACGGAAATATTGTCCGCCAGTCATCTCAGCAATTTCTTTTAGTACTGATTCATCAAACTTAACAGGCATATTTCTCATGCTGATACCAAAAGCAGTTTGCACAGGGTAGGGAGCCGTTCCTCTGGTTCCAATACCAATGGTATATACACGAATACCAAACGATTTTGCCAACTCTGCTGCCGTTAGTGGAGCAATTTCACCTCGGTTATTGTCTCCATCGGTAAGCAGAATAACTACTCTCGATTTAGCCTCACTGTCCTTTAATCGATTTACTGCGTTTGCCAAACCCAAGCCAATTGCAGTACCATCTTCAATCATACCACTTTGGATATCCTTGAAAAGGTTAATCAGTACAGCATGATCGGTTGTTAGCGGACACTGTGTAAAACTTTCTCCACTAAAAATTACCAAACCAATTTTATCCTCGGGACGACCTGTAATAAATTGAGTAGCTACTTCTTTAGCAGCTTCCAACCTGTCTGGTTCAAAATCGCGAGCCAACATACTGCTCGAAATATCCAAAGACATTACAATGTCGATACCTTCGGTAATGGTATCCTGAAATTTGTTGCTTGACTGCGGACGAGCCATTGCTATAACGATAAATGCTATTGCTAAAACGCGAAACACAATCAGCGCGTGACGCAAATAGTATTTGTAGGTTTTAGGAGCAGCATTAAAACTTTTTACAGTTGAAACCTGAATACTTGCATGTGCATTTTTGTCCTTCAATATGTACCAAACCAGTAATGGTAATAGAAGTAACAAAAGGTAGAAATATTCCGGATTTGCAAATTCTATAGAACTCATAGTCTATTGTTTCAATGTTTTCTTATTATCCTCAGATTGTTTTTCTTGTTCCGATTCCTCTTCGGCTTTCTCATCTTCTTTTTCAACCAAAATTGTTGATTCAACTATCTGATAAGCAAACTTCATACTTTGCTCGTTTTCGTTAGGAAGAGGCTGAAATTTTGCGAATTTTGCCAAATCGGCACGTTCAAGAACTTCTCTAAGTTTAGTGTGCCATTCGTTATTAACTTCTACAGAATTAACAGCCTCAAGAATTTCATCGGTTGTTGATTCTTGTGTAGACATGCTGTATCTCTCATCAAGATAAGTTCTAATGGTATCGGTTAATTCGGAATGGAATTGTTTTGTTTTTCCTCCTTGCCACAATTTCTGTTGCTTGATCTCATCCAATTTTTTAAGTGCAATTACATGAGCAGGTTCAATTGGTTTCGAAACAGCAAACAAAGGCTGATCTTTCTGACGGAATCGGAAATACCAGATTAGGAATACAATCAAAGCAATTACAAGCAAACCGCCTAATAGCCAAGGAGCAAGTTCGGCAAAGGATACCGGAGTTTGAATCGGCATCACAATATCGAAATTACCTTTGGTGGTATCTATTTGCATGGTTTTAACACCCAATAGCAAAGTATCGGTACGAAGAATTTGGTTCACATTGCCATAAACCTGAAACTCGAAAGGTTTTAGTTTGTAAACTCCACCATCAAAAGAAGTGATTGTGTAGTTCTTATCAACCTTAATTGTTCCGTCATCATTAGCTGTTGTATCCTGTGGTGTTTGCTTTATAATTTCAACTCCATTTACAATGCTATCAGAAAAAACAGGAAAGCCAATTTTCAGACCTTTTGGTTGTTCAACTGATAGTTGCAGATTAATCTGATCACCAATTACAATTACATTGGTGTCTAGTTTTACTCCGTAATTGATTCCTCCATCGTTTTGAGCAAACGTGTTGTGAGAGAATAGTACGGAAGCAAACAGAAATGTAAAAGCAAAAGCCTTTATCAGGAAATTAATATGTGTTTTAATTTTATTTGCCATAGTTCTCAGTGGTATCAATGTCCTCTGCGTTGGAATAAATTGATCAGTGATCTTACGTAATCCTGATCGGTTCTAATGTTTGCCACATCAACTCCCGAACGCTTAAAAACTTCGGTGGTATTTTCTTCTTGTTTGCGCCACCACCCGGCATATTTATCACGAACTTTTTTGTTCGATGTATCAACCCAGGAATATTCTCCTGTTTCGGCATCTTTAATTTTAATCAAGCCAATTGAAGGAAGTTCCTGCTCGCGCTGATCGTAAATTTTAAGAGCCACTACATCGTGCTTTTTGTTCGCAATGGTC
>JAOARS010000151.1 GCA_025210415.1 Marinifilum sp.
AACTTCTTATGTTTCAAAAAGCTTTTTACCGAAAACTCAGATCCTTTAACAAAGAAAGAGTCAACCTCCTTTATATTAGGAAATGCAAGTAATTTTCCATCGGCAGGAGAAACAATTGCATCACCAATTGGGCGTTGTTTATCTTGTATTTTACGATAGAAAAAATCGTTAAAATGTTTGTAAGATTTGCTGTCCGTTTCATGATAAATGGAAAGATCTATTCCATTTTTTCTAACAAACCGCTTGATCTGCCCTCTGGACAGGCGACTATTCATAAATCGTCCGCCAACCGCAGAAACTACCTTTCTTTTTACCAGTACATGCAAAGAAGCCTTGCCAAAGAAAGAACCATAAAGCCATTTAAGCATCCCCTCGCCAGGTACTACTTCTTTTTTTACTTCACCACTCTCTCTTTCAATGTATTTGATGTACTCCATAAATATTTTTGAGATTCACAAGCTACAAATTTAGCAGTATTTAGATAATTATCATCAATTTCGCTAGCTCTTTTCCGCAATTTATCACAGATTTCAGATTGTTCGTCCAACTTAGAATTGTATAAATGCATTCAACATACTTTGCTATCTTTAGCTTTTAAACTCTCGTTATTTAACAAACCACATTTGCAATCTAATTAACAACCTAGAATTATAAAATTTCATGAAATACATCATCTTCCTAGCACTAGGCATTTTAGCTTATTTCTTAATCAAAAAAATTTGGTCGAAAAAGGTATGGAATTCACCAGAAAAAGATTTTCCTACAAACTGGAGAAATATTCTGATACAGAAAGTAAGTTTCTACAATAGTCTTAATGCAGAAGAAAAAAAACGTTTTGAATACAAAGTTCATGAATTTCTATTGAACTGCCGAATTACCGGTATTCATACAGAGGTTGATGAAACCGACAAAGTATTGGTTGCTGCCAGTGCCATTGTTCCTGTTTTCGAGTTTCCTGATTGGAAATATACCAACCTGTTCGAGGTGTTACTTTATCCGAATAGTTTTAACGATAGGTTTGAAACCAAGGGCGAAGATGCAAGAATATTAGGTATGGTAGGGTCAGGATATATGGAAGGTAAAATGATACTTTCAAAGCCGGCCTTATTGCATGGTTTCTCAAACGAATCGGACAAGAAAAATACAGCAATTCATGAATTTGTTCATCTGATTGACAAGTTGGATGGCAATGTAGATGGAATTCCTTCTGCACTTATGCAAAAGCAATACACAATTCCCTGGCTGGATTTAATCAGCCATAAAATTGAAGAAATCTATGAAAACAAATCAGACATTAATCCTTATGGAGCAACCAATAAAGCTGAGTTTTTTGCGGTAATTAGCGAATACTTTTTTGAAAGGCCAAAGCTACTTGCAAAGGCACATCCTGAATTGTATAAATTGCTGGAAGAGATTTTTAATCAGAATATGTCGCAAAGAAAATTGCTTCGGGCAAGACAAACCATTGGAAGAAATAGTCCTTGTCCGTGCAATAGCGGATTAAAATTTAAGAAATGCTGTGGCAAATCTCATTTTTAAATAAAGAAGCTTGATTCTTGTTAAGAATCAAGCTTCTTTTTTATGCTTTAAATCGTTAAATCCATTTTACGTAATTGAAATCCTGACGGTGAGGTAGGTTTGGATTACAAGCAAACATTCTTATTCCAAAATCAAACACACCAGGATCTTTCAAGTCTAAATCCAAATGGTAGAAGCAAAGAGTATCCACTTTTCTGACTTTTTGCAAGCTTACTGTTCGAATTGGCCCGGTAACTTCGTTATCATTTGAAGTACGAATTACCAATTCCACAGAAATTTCCTCATCAATCAATTCTTTCAAATCAAGTGCTACCTCAACATGGTAAGATTCTCCCGATGAATATTTATGCTTAGGTGTACTCGGAGCATCAACCGAAACAACATCAATCTGATCCCATCCGGCAAGAATTTTTTGTTTCCAGGCAGCAGTAGCTTTAGCTTCTTCATAATTTCCATCTCTCAACCTCTTCACCCTATTAAATAAAGGACTGTAAAACCTCTCCTTGTAATCATCCATCATTCGTTTGGTGGTATAATCAGGAGCAATTTCTGAAATACAATTCTTAATGTATTTTACCCAATCAACCGGGATGTTCTTTTCATCGCGCTTGTAGAACAATGGAATAATTTCGTTCTCGAACATTGAATAAATGGTTTGTGCGTCCAGCTCATCCTGAAACGATTGATTTTCATAGGTACGAGTATCAGTAAGTGCCCAACCTGCTCCTTCGCGATAGCCTTCGAGCCACCAACCATCAAGTACACTAAAATTCATTACACCATTCATCACGGCTTTCTCTCCCGAAGTTCCTGAAGCTTCTAACGGGCGAGTTGGTGTATTCATCCAAATATCAACACCTTTTACCAATCGCTGCCCCAGTTCCATATCGTAGTTTTCAAGGAATAAAATCTTACCTGCAAACTCTGGTCTTCGCGAAACATCAACAATTAATTTTATTAAATCCTGGCCTGCCTTATCAGCCGGATGAGCTTTTCCGGCAAATATAAACTGTACTGGTTTTTCAGGATTATTCAGGATTTTTGACAATCGATCCAAATCGCTGAAAAGCAAATGAGCACGCTTGTAGGTAGCGAATCGTCTTGCAAATCCAATGGTTAAGGCATTCTCATCTATTGAATCCAGAATCTCCACCAAACTTCGCGGATCTTCGTAACGTCGAATCCAGTTCTTTTGGAATCTTTTCTTAGCGTAGTCAATTAATTTTTTACGCAATTTGTTCTTGATGTCCCAAACTCTTTCGTCTGATACTTCGTGAATTTTTTTCCAATATTCTTTGTTCGAAAGATCGCTTAAAAATCCTTCCTTAAACTCACTTTCATATAACGTTCTCCACTCTTTTGCTGTCCAGGTCGGATAATGCACTCCATTTGTAACATATCCAATATGAAGTTCTTCCGGAAAATAGCCTTGATACAAATCATTAAACATTTCCTGAGAAATTTTACCATGAAGCATGCTTACTCCATTCATTCCAACAGAAGTGTTGGCTGCAAGGTTACTCATCGAGAATTTTTCATTGTGATCTTTGGGATGAACTCTTCCCAAAGCCAGGAACTGATCCCAACTCACTTTTAACTGTTCAGGTACATAAGAAAGGTAATGCCTGATCATATCCGGGGCAAAGGTATCGTGACCAGCAGGAACTGGTGTGTGCGTTGTAAACAATGATGATGCACGAACAACCTCCATAGCCTCTTCGAATTCATAGCCTTCCTCTACCAATTTTATCAATCGTTCCACGTTAATCAATGCAGCGTGCCCTTCGTTACAATGGTATAAGTCGGCATCAATTTTCAAGGCATCCAAGGCTTTAATACCACCCATACCCAATAATATTTCCTGTTTGATACGATTGTCCCAATCGCCGCCATACAACTGATGCGTTAAAACACGATCTTGTTCCGCATTTATTTCCGTATCGGTATCTAACAAGTAAAGCGATATTCTTCCAACTTCAACACGCCAAATTTTTGCAACTACTGTTCGCCCTTCCAACGAAAATGAAATGCTTAAAGGCAATCCTGCATGATCGAGAACCTGAGTAATCGGCAATTGTGAAAATTTTTGTGAATTCAGTTCCACCAACTGTTCACCATTCAAAGAAAGACGCTGGGTAAAATATCCAAATCGGTACATGAAACCAACAGCAACCATGTCAACCAATGAATCACTTGCTTCTTTTAAATAATCTCCGGCAAGAATTCCCAACCCACCCGAATAAATCTTCAGGTTATCGCTTAATCCGTATTCCATGCTGAAATAGGCAATTTTAGGGCTTCCCTCTTTAGGTTTCTCAGACATGTAATCCTTAAAGTTCTGATATACTTTTTTGTAGTTCGCTAAAAACTCCTTATCGCCTGCCAACTCCTGCATTCTGGAACCAGGTACTTGTTTTAACAATACAATCGGATTTTTCTTACAGTTTACCCAAAGCTTTGAATCGATAGATTCGAACAAATCAATCGCTTTATAGTTCCAACACCACCAAAGGTTTCGGGACAGTTCTTCCAATCCCAAAAGTTCATTTGGTAAATTCGACTCAACAATCAGTTTTCTCCAATGTATCTGATTACTCTTTTTAACCTGGAGTACTCTTCCTTTCTCCAAGAATAAATTCGATTCTTTTTCCATCTTTTTTTGAATAGCTATTTCGTATGCCTTGTAGTAATATCCTATAAAGTTTTTCCAAAGTGCTTTTTCAGCAATTTGTCTTGCATTTGCCCTGGCATTTTTAATTTGTTCATCTGGTTTGGCAGAAAACATACGAATGTAATCTGCAATATTATGCACCAATTCTTCGGTGTTCGAATCACTTCTTTCAATAACTTCCACACCACCTTTATTGGCTTCATTTATTTGTTGAACCCAACGGCCAAAGCCTGCTAATGATGTGGTTATGGTTGGCACGCTAAAAGCAACGCTTTCCATTGGTGTATACCCCCAAGGTTCATAGTAAGAAGGAAACACAGATAAATCCATCCCCATCAGAAGGTCGTAATATGATTTATTGAAGATTCCATCGGTTCCGGTCAGGTAAGTTGGTGCAAAAATTACTTTTACCTTATCGCCTGCCTCATTCGTGAATCCCAGGCTTTTTATCTTGCTCAGAATGGCATCGTGATCAACATTGCCAAGGTAATGAGTTAAAAACGGTGTAACCAAGGAGTGTTTTTCCTTGCCATTTTTCATTGCTGCCTGTAAATCTCTTCTTGCTCCGCGTTGGTCGCCGGGAATCAGGAAAAAGGCAACAATCTCCCTGTTTTGGTTCTTGTCCTGATTGATTTGTGCCAAAGAATCCAGAAAAACATCCAAACCTTTATTTTTAAACTCATATCGCCCACCTGTTCCAACAAACATGGTATTTTGTGGCAATTCATATCCCAGTAGTGATTCCGCCACACTTTTAAGCAATGCTCTTGATTCAACAGCTTTCGATTCCAATCTCAAACTGTCTGGCACAAAATCATCTTCAAAGCCATTGGGCATAATAACATCCACAGGCCTGTCGTGAAACTGCTTGCATTCTCTTGCTGTAATTTCACTCACTGTACTTAAACAGTCGGCAACTTGTGCAGCTTTCTTTTCCAAAGAGCATTTTGCAGTTACGTTGTACTGTCGTGTTTTCTCAATGGAATTAAACTGATACAAATTATCGTACAAAGGCTCGTAGTTACTTGCCAAAACACGCCCAAGCATGGTTGCATGTGTTGTAAAGATGGTTGCAATCTGAGGAGCACTGTCTTTCAGGTACAAACATCCCGAACCAGTCATCCACTCATGAAACTGAGCAACCGGGCGATCTGTTTCTGCTAAATTTGCTCCAACAAAATTCTCAATTGTTTTACCCGCAGCATAACCAAACATGGCTGGTTCATGATAATCTTTATCGCCATATAGCGATTCCAAACCATACAATTCCCAAAACTTTGCATAAACAGCATCTTTTTTATCCAGAAATGGTTTAAAATCGATTAAAATCACCATGGGATTTCCAGGTATCTTCCATCTTCCAATCCTTATTGGCAATCCTCTTAAAACAGCTTGTGTTTTCCAGGCCGAAAACAAATTTTCATCTTCTTCAAATTCTTTCTCCCGGTGTTCCTGATTCCCAAAATCGGGACCAATATAAATGATATTGTCCCCAAACTTTTCTTTTAGTGATAATGCTTTGGTTGAAACAACCGTATGAATACCCCCAACTTTGTTGCAAACTTCCCAACTCACTTCAAATATAAAATCAGGCTTGATTTTAATATGATCCATACGCAATAAATTTATTGATAATGCTAATTATTCAATTTCATACCAAGTATAAAGCTGCCAAGGTATTTGGCTCGTTTTTATACCTGGTATTTTATCCTTAAAAAACTTTGTATCTATTCTGCTTGTTCAAATTGTGCTTTCAAATCATCCAGTTCCTGTTTGTACTGTAGAATTAAAGCATCTTTTTTAGTCAATTCTTCTTTTAACAATTCACTTTTATCTGCAAAAATGTTTTTCTTTTCATTAATTCTCAACTTAAAATCGCTTAGTACATTCATGTAGTTGATAAAAGCATCATAAGGCGAATCGTAAGGATTAAAATAAGAATGTACATCTCCGTCTGAAAAGAATTTGGTACACATGTAATA
>JAOARS010000152.1 GCA_025210415.1 Marinifilum sp.
CCAATTCGCATGTATGGTGTAATTCCTCTAATGGTTGAAGATCCAAATACTCGCTTGAATCCTCAGATTGACATGCCTGAAGTTTTGGAACCCGAAAAGGAATTTGTGGTGAATGTATCGGAAAAAGATGGTAAACCCATGCCTTATACCATTGCTGTGGTTGATGATGGTTTATTGGATTTAACTCGATTCAGAACACCTAATCCTTGGTATACATTTTATGCTCGCGAAGCACTGGGCGTTAAAACATGGGATATGTTCGATATGGTAATGGGTGCATTTGGTGCTCGATTAGAAAATGCATTTGCAATTGGTGGGGATGAAGATTTGAGAGGCAAGAAACAGGCAAAAGCCAACAGATTTAAGCCTGTTGTAATGTGTTACGGCCCGTTTACCTTACATTCGGGTGATTCTAAAAAGCACAGAATTGAAATGCCAAACTATGTGGGGTCTGTAAGAACTATGGTTGTGGCTGGAAACAAGGGAGCTTATGGAAATGCCCAGAAAACCTCGAAGGTTCGTAAGCCATTAATGGTATTGGCAACTTTACCAAGAGTGGTAGGCCCTGAGGAAACAGTAAAATTACCAGTTACTGTTTTTGCTATGGATCCAAAGGTGAAGGATGTAAAAGTTAGAATTGAACCAAATGAGTACTTGCTTCCGCAGAATGAAAAAGAGAAAGCTATTGTTTTTGAAAAAACAGGAGAGCAGGTAGTTAATTTTGATTTAAAAGTAGCTGCCAGGCTTGGTATTGCTAAAGTTAAGGTAATTGCAGAGAGTGGAAATTTAAAAGCAACTTACGATATTGAATTGGATGTTCGAAATCCAAACCCTAGAGTTGTAAATGTTACCGACACACTATTAAATAAGGGTGAGACGTTCGACATGTTGGTTGATTTTCCTGGAATGGAAGGAACCAACAAGGCAGTTCTTGAACTGTCAAATATTCCACCTATCGATTTTGGTCGTCGACTGGAGTATTTGATTGATTATCCTCATGGATGTATAGAACAAACAACTTCTTCTGTATTTCCTCAAATGTATCTGGATGGTGTTGTTGAGTTATCAGCCGATCAAAAAATCAGAATTCAAGAGAATATTCGTGCCGGATTAACCCGATTGTTGAAATTTCAAATGGCAAATGGTGGATTTAGTTATTGGCCGGGAGGAAATTATGCAAGTTCGTGGGGAACAAGTTATGCAGGGCACTTTATGTTGATGGCAGAAGAGAAAGGGTATACTTTACCAATTGGGCTAAAATCATCATGGTTAAAATACCAGAAATCAGCAGCTAAATCGTGGAAGAAATCTACTTATAATGGATATTCTTATCGCAGAAATGACTTGCTTCAAGCTTATAGATTGTATACTCTGGCTTTGGCTGATGTTCCTGATTTAGCTTCGATGAACCGATTAAGAGAGCAAAATAACTTATCGGGCGATGCCAAATGGAGGTTGGCTGCTACCTATAGAATTATTGGTAAAAAAGAGGTTGCAGAGGAATTGATTTCAGGTTTGAGTACAGAAGTGAAATCGTATAGAGAGCATTCGGGTAGTTTTGGTTCGTCATTGCGCGATAAGGCCATGATTTTAGAAACATTAAGTTTGCTTGATCAAAGAACAAATGCATTTCCATTGGTTCAGGAAATTTCTAAAAAACTATCCAGCGATTCATGGATGAGTACCCAAACTACAGCATATTGTTTGGTTGCTATGGCTGAGTTTGCTGGTGGTGAAACTCCAGGACAAATGTCATTCTCTTACACTGTAAATGGAAAATCGGAAGAGATGATTAGTTACAGTCCGGTAAAGCAAATTCCAATTGATGTGTTGGGCGCACCAAAGGTTAAAGTAGAAAACTTATCAGAAGGAGTTTTGTATGCCAGAGTAGTTGCAAGTGGAATTCCGGTGGCTGGTGATAATACTGCTGTTGAAAAGAACTTGAAATTAAGGATTGTTTATAAAGACATGCAAGGCAATGTTGTAGATGTTAGTAAACTGCAACAGGGAACAGATTTTAAAGCAGAGGTAACAATCGAAAATCCAAGCGTTAATAAATATGAGCAAATGGCTTTGACTCAAATATTCCCATCAGGTTGGGAGATTTTAAACACTCGTTTCGGAGAGGTCGATCAGGTAAATGAAAATGATATGCCAGATTATCAGGATATCAGAGATGATCGTGTTTACTCATATTTTGGTTTAGACAAATATAAGGACAAAACATTTACCATTTTTTTGACTGCTGCATATGTAGGTAAATATTATTTGCCAACCATTTCTTGTGAAGCGATGTATGATAATAATATTAATGCCCGTAAGCCAGGTCAGTGGGTTGAAGTTGTGAAATAAAGTACAAATATGATTGATGCTTTCATTTTGAGTTACTCTTTAGGTACAAATGAGAATCAAGAATTGAAAAATGAATTATTGTTGCTGCACACCCCTCTGTCCTGTCGGACATCTCCTCCCGATTCTCGGGACAGGCTCTTAAAAGGGAGAAAACAACAATAAGGGCATGTTGTATATTGTTTTGGACTATCGTTGAGTCAGAGTGCTTTCCCCTCGCAGGGAATCGTAGCGAAGTGGAGCTCGTGAATTCCTTGCAGAAGAAATTATCAATGAACAAAGTGTCGACAGACAAAAGGGTGAAATAATAGGTATTTTAAGCTAAAAGCATCCCTCTACCTGTCGGCATCTCCCTTGAAAAGGGAGAATTTTAAAATTAAACTTTTGCATATATAATTCTTAACCTTTCTATATTTAAGAAAATAGTGTTTGAACAGTAATGCTTTGAGTGAGCGTGTGAATTGACAATAAAACGATAGATTTCAAAGTAGTACTTATTCTAAGCTGGTTTTTTGTTTTGGTGTTGAAAAAATGATTTTTCTAAAAATTAAATATTGTAAATCGAGAAAATGCCGTGTCTTATTGTTGGTATTTTTTCTCTTAATAGCGTTTTGGTTTTCCCTTCCAAAACAACTTTTTCACGATCCAAGTTCAACAATTCTCTATTCGGCAGAGAATAAATTGTTAGGAGCCAGAATTGCTGACGATGAACAATGGAGATTTCCTCAAATAAAAGAAGTGCCTGCGAAATTTGAAAAATCTATACTTGCTTTCGAGGATCAATATTTTTATTCTCATCCAGGGATAAACCCTGTTTCGATGGGAAGGGCGTTAATGCAGAATATTAAAGCAGGAAGAATTGTGAGCGGAGGAAGTACAATTAGCATGCAGTTGATTAGAATTTCTCAGAAAGGAAAAGCAAGAACGGTTTGCCGTAAGATTCTTGAAGTGATAATGGCTTTTCGATTAGAGTTAAGGTACACTAAAAAAGAAATTTTGGCTTTGTACTCTTCTCATGCACCTTTTGGAGGAAATGTGGTTGGCTTGGAAGCTGCATCATGGCGATTTTTTGGACGTACACCTGATGAATTATCTTGGGCAGAAGCTGCAACCTTAGCTGTTTTGCCGAACGCTCCATCTTTGATTTATCCGGGAAAGAATAGTGAGGTATTACAAAGAAAACGAAATAGACTACTTGATAAACTGTATGACATTGGCGAAATTGATTCAACCACTTGTGAACTTGCAAAATTAGAAGATGTACCTCGTCAAATTCATCATTTGCCAAGAATTGCTCCTCATTTGTTAGAGCAGGTTCACAAGAAAAACAAAGGAGAGAGAATTGTTTCTACTATCAATTTCGACTTGCAAAATCGTGTAAATGAGATTGTAAAAAGACATCAGAAGAATCTTGAAGCAAACCAAATTTACAATATGGCTGTTTTGCTTGTAGATACTAAAACAAGAAAGACTCTTGCTTATGTTGGGAATACCGATAAAAATGGAAAAGCGAATCATGGAAATCAGGTTGATATTATTCGATCGTTTAGAAGTACCGGAAGTGTTTTAAAGCCATTTTTGTTTGCCAGCATGCTTAACGAAGGAGAAATATTACCGAATACTTTGATTGCTGATATTCCAACACAAATTGCAGGATATTCTCCTAAAAATTTTGATTTGAAGTACAATGGTGCAGTTTCTGCACAAAAAGCATTGGCTCAATCTTTAAATGTTCCTGCAGTTCGAATGCTTAGAGATTATGGACTTGAGCGTTTTCATTTTTTTTTGAAAAAGATGGGAATGACAAGTTTAAACAGGTCTGCCAATCATTATGGTTTGTCTTTGATTCTTGGCGGAGCAGAAGGCAGCCTTTGGGACATGTGTGGAATGTATGCAAGTATGGTTGGCATTTTAAATCATTACAATAAATACGATGGAACCTACTATTCAAATGAATTTCAAACGCTCCGATATACGCAAGATTCTATTGATTGGAAAAATCCTGATTCGCAAGCATTTTTAAAGGCATCTTCTGTTTATCAGACTTTTGAAGCCCTGTTGGAGGTAAACCGTCCTGATGAAGAAAGTGGATGGAAATCTTTTTCTTCTTCGCAAAAAATAGCCTGGAAGACAGGAACTAGTTTTGGATTTAGAGATGCGTGGGCAATTGGTGTAACATCGGATTATGTAGTTGGAGTATGGGCTGGAAATGCCGATGGAGAAGGCAGGCCGGGATTAACCGGAGTAGGAACTGCTGCACCAATAATGTTTGATGTGTTTGATTTATTGCCGAAAAGTGAATGGTTCCGGCAACCTGTTGATGAGATGGAATTGGTTCCCGTTTGCCGAAACAGCGGACACAGGGCAGGAAGATGGTGCGATCAGGTTGATACTGTTTGGATAAGCAAATCTGGCTTGGAAACAAATGTATGTCCTTATCACAAACAAGTTCATTTGGATGCTTCAAAAAGATATCGGGTAAATTCTGATTGCGAAAATGTGGATAACATGGTTCACAAATCATGGTTTGTGTTACCTCCTGCAATGGAGTGGTATTACAAAAAAAGAAATCCGTTGTACAGAACATTACCTCCTTATAGAGACGATTGTATCGGAGTTGAAGAGTATCAGGCAATGGAATTGATTTATCCGAAATCGAATGACAGAATATTTGTGCCAATAGGATTGGATGGAAAACGAGGAAGAGTTGTATTTGAAATTGCTCACCATAATCCGGATGCGAATGTTTATTGGCACTTGAATGGGGTATTTATTGGAACAACTTGCGGGAGTCACCAGCAAGAACTTGCTCCTGATGAAGGAAAACATTTGATAACTTTTGTTGATGAAGAAGGAAATTCATTGTCGAAGCAATTTGAAATTGTTGGAAAACAGGAATATCAACTTAATGATTAAAATTCGGCATTATGCAGATTAAAAATCAGCAAAAAGAAGTAATTTGTGACCAAATAATCTATAACACTAAAAATATATGTTTCTTCTATTTTTCTATCTCTTTCTGGCTCTGTTCGTTTCTTTTCTGTGTTCAGTTATGGAATCTGTACTTCTATCGACACCAGTATCGTTTTTAAATGTTAAAAAAGAAAATGGAGTAAAGGCAGCCAATACATTTATTCGTTTAAAAGAGAATATTGAAAGACCATTATCGGCAATCCTTTCTTTAAATACAATAGCTCATACCATTGGTGCAGCAGGAGTTGGAGCTGAAGCTACAAAGCTATTTGGCGAAGTTTACTTTGGTGTAATATCGGCCGTATTAACACTTTTAATTTTAATATTCTCTGAAATTATTCCAAAAACGATTGGTGCATTGTACTGGAGAAGTTTGGCGGTTGTATCGGGAATAATTATTAATGTAATGGTATTTTTAACCTATCCTTTGGTTGTACTAACAGGCTATATTTCAAAACTATTTTCTAGTGGAGAAGATGAAGTCTCGGTAAGTCGCGAAGAAATTTCGGCAATGGCAAAAATTGGCACGGAAGAGGGGGTTTTTGAAGAAAAAGAAAACAGAATCATTCAAAACCTAATCAGGTTAAAAAGTCTGAATGTAACAGAAGTTATGACTCCTCGTGTTGTTGTTGAAGTAGCAGATGAGAACATGTACCTGAAAGATTTTTTAGGCAAAAAGAAATACTTATACTATTCAAGAATTCCGATATATCAGGAAAATAAAGACAATATAACAGGTTATGTGTTTCGACAAACTGTTTTTGAAAAATTGGCCGAAGGGAAAAATGATCTGAAGTTGAAAGATTTGATTCGTCCAATTGTAGTGGTTCCTGAATTTCAAACCTTGTTAAATACTTGGGATAAACTGCTTAGCGAAAAAGAGCATATTGCATTGGTGGTTGATGAATATGGAGGAATGGACGGCATTGTTACAATGGAAGATATTATTGAAACACTACTAGGTTTAGAAATAGTGGATGAACGTGACAGAATTGTTGATATGCAGCAGTACGCGAAGGAGAGATGGAAAGAAAGAAAAGCAAAGTACAATATATTTGAAGATTAATTTGAATGTTAAATTTAATGTGTTGGTTGTTTAAGTTGTTGAAATATGTAATTTTACGCTCTCATTAATTATTGTTATTAACGATTTTTTGTTAATCTGCAAGAAATTTTAAAGCGTGAAAAGACAGAAGATTCAGTTCGAGTATAAGTTTTTGATTGTTTATTTACTGATTGGAGGAGCATGGATTTTGTTCTCTGATCGTATTGTACAATCTTTGATTCCCGATATCAATTTTTTAACCGTAATTCAAACCTATAAAGGTTGGTTCTATGTACTTATTACCGGCCTTCTTTTTTATGTGTACCTTAAAAAGGATTTAATAAAAATCCGCAAAGCTCAGAAGAAAGCCAAAGAGAGCGAATCCCTAAAATCGGCGTTTTTACAGAATATGTCTCACGAAATCAGAACTCCCATGAATGGGATTATTGGGTTTGTGGAGCTCTTAAAGAATGAAAACCTATCGAAAGAACAAAAGGAAAGATACATGAATATTATTCTTAAATGTTCAGATCAATTGTTAGGTGTAGTTAACGATGTATTGGATTTGTCAATGATAGAAACAGGAAATATTAAACTTGAAAAAGAAAATATTATTCTAAATGATTTAATAGACGAGATTTATGCATCTTACTCCGAATCGATGAAAGAAAATGTTCAGTTATTGGTTCATAAAAGTGAATTGGATTATAATGAGATTGTTACTGATACGGTAAAACTTAAGCAAGTGTTAGATAATCTTTTGAGCAATGCCAAAAAGTTTACTACAAACGGAAAGATTGAATTTGGTTTCGAACGGCAAAATCATAAACTTTTGTTTTTTGTAAAAGATACAGGTGCAGGAATTCATTCGGAACAACAAGATAAAATTTTTAACCGTTTTGAACGTACTGAAATAGAAACTACAAAACTGATTGGTGGAGCAGGATTGGGACTTGCTATTTGTAAAGGTATTTTAACAGAAATGGGCGGTGAAATTTGGGTTGAATCGGAACTGGGGAAAGGTTCAGATTTTTATTTTACCATTCCATATGTTCCTGCCGTAAAAGAGTCGATTATTGAGGAAGAGAGGCAGAGTATTACCATACAAAACGACTGTTTGTTAATTGCTGAGGACGAGGATAGCAATTATTTATACCTGACTGAAATTCTGGATGATCTTGAAATAGAAATCTGGCGTGCCAAAAATGGAAAAGAAGCAATTAAAATGTATCAAAAGAATCACAATATTAATATGATTCTGATGGATATTAAAATGCCGTTTGTAGATGGATATGAAGCCACGCGGCAGATTAGACAATTTGATTCACAAGTTCCAATAATTGCTCAAACCGCCTTTGTTTTAGGGAATGAAAAAAATCAGGCATTGGAAGCTGGTTGTACCGATTATATAGCCAAGCCATTCAAAAAAGAGGAGATTTATTCTATGATACGAAAATATCAGTTGAAAAATAACAACTAATTGGATTCGCTTTTTTTACACAAAATATCTCGAATAATTCGAAAAAGTAACCCACGAAAATTTTTGGGATAGTAGCACCCCGAAGGTTTTCGATAGTTAAATAAGAATTGGGATTAAATATTAAATTGAACCCCAATTAATAATCTAGGCATAAACTGTGGTTGATCAATGGCTTTATTTGCATCTTTAAAGTCATATTTATCACCATTTTCATTTTTAGTTCTTGCATTTACATTGTCGTTGTCCGGAGAATAGGAGGTGTCGTGCCCTTGTAGCTTTGCTGATAGAAAATAATCTAAGCCTCCTGTGATGACAAGTTTTAAATTATTTGAAATGGTATAATGGCTTTCAATTCCTGCACCTAATCCAAATTGAGACGATGTGATGTCGAAATCTTCATTTCCTCCTACGTACTTAAAATTTCCCTTAAATCTTGAGAATCTTGGACCAAAATACCAATAAGAATTACTGTTTCCCATTATTGTAGTAGATTTCATTAAATCTAATCGAATGTCAAAACTATGGCCTTTCTTTTCAGGAACTCCGTTGGTAGCATTGTTGATAAAAATTTTTCTTGCTTTAGAAGAATTCCCCGGGTTTAGCCATGTATAACCAAATCCGAATTTAATATCGAAAGGGAAATCATTGGAAATGTCTTGAATTAATAAATTTGAACCTATTCCAAATCCTCGATTAATACCTGATAATATTTGCAAATCTGTTTTTCCTTGAGCATTTAATTTATTGCTGATAAATAAAGAACATAGAAGTATAATACTTGCTATAACATGTTTAAAACAAAAATTTTGCATAGTGTTTAATGTTTGATGACATAATTTATAACGGATTATATGAAACGGTATTGTATGTAATTTAATAATACCGATTGTGAAAATATATTAGCACTGCTTCGCAAACTTGCATTGCTTAACATTTTCTACATCAGCATGATACTATTTTCTAAAATGACTCATTTAATATTACATTTGGTATAACTTGCCTTTCTTTGATAAATAGTTTGAAATATTCCGTTACTTTTGTCAACCATTAAAACCATTTGGATTTAAGCATGGAGTATACCCGATTAAATAAGGCAATAGCAGAAACAGGTTACTGTTCTCGAAGAGAAGCTGATAAGCTGATTGAAATGGGAAAAGTAAAAGTGAATGGTAAGGTGGCAGAAATGGGATTGAAAGTTACCAGTGCTGATGAAATTTCGGTTAAAGGCCAGATAGTTACAAAAACAGTTCGTAATATTTACCTTATTTTTCACAAGCCTGTTGGAATTACTTGCACAACAGATCTTCGGGTAAAAGGAAATATTGTTTCCTATATCAATTATCCGGAAAGAATATTCCCTATTGGGCGACTGGATAAACCTAGTGAAGGATTAATTTTTATGACCAATGATGGGGATATTGTAAATAAGATTTTGCGCTCCAGAAATAATCATGAAAAGGAGTACATTGTGCGTGTAAATAAAAAGATTACCAGCGATTTTATTCGCAGAATGAGTAATGGAATTCCAATTTTAGATACAATAACCAAAAAATGTAAAGTTTGGAAAGTAAATAATCATACATTTAAAATCATTCTTACCCAAGGATTGAATCGACAAATTCGACGCATGTGTGAATATTTAGGATATGAAGTTACCATGTTAAAACGCTTGCGAATCATGAATATTGAACTCGGAACCTTAAAGCCGGGAAAGTATCGCTCATTTACAAAAAAAGAGCTGAAAGACTTATTGGTTTTATGTGAAGATTCTCGAAAAACTCACGATGGTTTTTAGATTCAAATCGATATTATTTTAAATTTCTTTTATAAGCTTCCTTTATTGACTGGTACATCCTTTAGGTGGCAGTGGGGACTTCACATTTTTTTATAAAAATTCTCTTCCTTTTGTTTTAAAATGCATTATTCAATCTTGTTTTGAATAAAATAATCTTGTAATGAGAAAATATCTCATTATCAGCAAGATGCATTTTCTGTTTAAGAAAACTTAAATGTAAATAAGGTTTTTCTAAACTTTAATCACTAAATTTACGTAATTAAAGAAGTAAAAATAACCATTCGTCAAAGTAAGCTATTGTGAGAAAATCATGAGCTTAGACTAAAAAGGCAAGGGAAAATGAAAAAACTTTTACGACTTTTTTGTTCTACGTGCATTTTTACATTTAGTTGTCATGTTTTGTTGGGACAGATTGTTAGCCCGCAAAATGACACTACTATTTGCGTTGGTGAATCTGTAATTCTTCAGGCAGCTCCTGGTTCTTATATGTACAATTGGAGTACTGGTGATTTGTCAAATTCGATTACCGTTTCTCCATTAACAACAACGTCTTATTCACTTAGAATTTTTATTCCTGATACAGGAACTGAATTAATCACCAACGGAGACTTTGATTTAGGCAATACAGGTTTTTACAGTGAGTATGTTTATTGTCCTGATCCTGTATTATCCTCTGCAAATCATTCTCATTCTCAATCTTTATGGCAAGAAGGAAGATATGCTGTTGATAATGATCCAAACGAATATCATGCTAATTTTTCATCCTGTGGAGGTCATACAGGAAATAATCCGGATAATTATTTGATCGTGAATGGCGCACCCGATGAAGATGTTGTTGTTTGGAGCCAAACCATTACAGTTAATCCAAATCAGTATTACGCATTTTCTACTTGGGCGTGTAACGTACACCCTACAAATCCTGCAAGATTGGAATTCATGATTGACGGGGTTTTAATGGGAGATTATATCGAACCAAGCTCCGGATCAACATGCAATTGGGAAGAATTTTATTCTTTGTGGTATTCAGGCAGTAATACATCTATTGAAATTTCTATAGTAAACAAGAATCTAATTAGAAGTGGAAATGATTATGCTTTGGATGGGATTTCTTTTAACCCATTGATTGAGGTTCCTGATTCGAGGCTAGTTACTGTTGTTGATCCGGCAATTGTAAATGCAGGCCCGGATCAAACCATTTGTGGTAATGTTCAGGCCAATCTTTCTGCAACAGCTTCTAATCATACAGGATTTTCATGGTCGACTTCGGGTGATGGTATTTTTGATGCACCAAATAATGTAAATTCAAATTATACTCCGGGTCCGTCAGATATTGCCAATGGATCAGCGGTATTGACAGCTACAGCAAACTCAAATAGTCCATGTGGATCAGTAAGTGATAATCTTACTTTGACTTTAAATCCAGTACCTGCAATTGGCTTTGGTGATCATCAAGCTTCTTGCGGCGGTGGAGATCTTACTTTGGATGCTGGAAATCCTGGTTCATCTTATATCTGGAACACAGGAGAAACAACTCAAACCATTACTGTATCTACCGATGGCGATTACTCAGTTCAAGTAACAAACTCTTTTGGATGTGTTGAATCAGATACAGTTCATGTAGGTTTTTATGCCAACCTGGCTATTGATTTAGGGCCGGACAGGACTGTTTGTACCGGAGAACCTGTTGTATTGGATGCGGGAATTTCTGGTGCCACTTATTTGTGGAGTACAGGTGAAACAACTCAGGAAATAATTGTTTATAGTGCAGGTAATTATTCGGTTACGGTAACAAATTCATATGGTTGTAATGCTACTGATGATGTAAATGTGAACCTTGTTCCGCCTCCTGTTGTAGATTTAGGGCCAGATCAGGTATTGAATGATGGCGATGTAATTACCTTGGATGCAGGTAGCCATTTCATGTACATTTGGGATGATGGATCACGGGGAAGATACCTAAATGTTGATAAACCAGGTTTATATGCTGTACGTGTAATGGATATAAATGGATGTTCTGCAATGGACATGATAAACATTACAAGTTCTTCAGGAAACATACCTTCAGTTACATTAAATGATACCATTATTTGTAGAGGTGAATCGGTAGAATTGTATGCAGGTAACGATTTTCTTTTCAATTGGGATGTAGATGGTTTATCTTCTCGCGTTGTGGTATCTCCTGATTCAACCACTACTTACAATTTAAGATTGTTTTATGTAGATAAAACTCTGGAATTGGTTAATAACGGAGATTTTACATTAGGAAATATAGGTTTTCAAAGCGACTATTATTATTGTCGCAGAACCTATTATCGATCTTGTCGTTCCAGAAGTAGTAAATATACCATTAATGATGATACCGATGCTTTTGGTTCAGATAAAAGTGATTGTGGCGGAGTTACAGGTAATTTTAATGATAATGTATTGGTAATTGAAGGTGGCAATGTAAATAGTACGGTTTGGGAACAGAATATTAATGTCGATACAGATAGTTATTATACTTTTTCATTAAATGTGACCAATCTGAAAAGTTCCAGTTCTGACGATTTTGAGGTAATTATTAATGGTAAACTTGCCATGCAATTTAGTACTGCAAACCCTTGTGACTGGACTGAATATAAAACTTTGGTTTATACGGATACTGATTCGCAGCTCAATATTCAAATAAATAATGTATCAACAACCGGAACGAATAATGCATTTGCATTTGATGGCATAAGTATGTTTAAACTTTCCGAACTGCCATTGGATGTTACAGTTACTGTAATTCAGCATGTACTTGCAGACGCAGGTAATGATCTTGTAATTTGCGAATCAGGAACAGCAGGATTAAGTGGTTCAGTTGAAAATGCATCGTCTTTTATTTGGAATACTTTAGGAGACGGAACTTTTGATAATTCAGGAATATTAACTCCAACGTATACCCCTGGAGTTTCGGATATTGCAAATGGATATGTAGACATTGAATTAAATGCTCAGCCAATAAGCCCTTGTACAATACCTGATTCTGATACTCTTCGTATTGATATCAATGCTAATTTAGCAATTGATTTAGGTGCGGATGTAGAATTCTGCCAGGGAGATTCTGTAGTTTTATCAGCAAACTATTCAGGAGGAACTTATCTTTGGAATACTGGCGAAACTACACAATCAATCACAGTTAAATCCGCAGGGAATTATGCTGTTGATGTTACTGATATTAATGGTTGTACAGGATATGATAATGTAAATGTTACAGTACACCCAAACCCTGTAATTAATTTGGGACCTGATTTAATTACATGTGATGGAGTTGACGTAATGTTAGATGCTGGTCACCCTGGATCAACTTATTTTTGGAATAATGGAGAAACACTTCAAGCCATTTTAACTTCAATTTCAGGCAATTACTCTGTTGTAGTTACTGATATTAATGGCTGTGTTGGAATGGATGATGCTAATATAATTGTGAATTTACCTCCAACAGTTAATCTTGGAGCAGATCAGGAGATCTGTTCAGGCGGAACAATCACCTTGGATGCAGGCAATGCAGGATCAACATATTTATGGAGTACGGGAGCAACCACACAAAACATTACGGTTTCAACATCAGGAAACTATTCAGTAGTTGTATCGGATGCCAACGGCTGTTCCGCAACGGATGGTGTGAATGTCACGGTGCATCCGAATCCAACAGTTGATTTGGGAGCAGATCAGGAGATCTGTTCAGGCGGAACAATCAC
>JAOARS010000153.1 GCA_025210415.1 Marinifilum sp.
AATAGCTGCCTGAAAATCAGTAGCTATTTTTTTATGTGGAAAGGGAAAAACAAATTACGAAATTTAGTTGAGAAAGTCCAACTTAATTTTGAAGATTTTTTCGCATTAATTTTCTCTCTGCCTCGAATGATAGATTTGGCAGTTGTTTCTCCAGAATTTCCATACCTGAAATGGTATTCTGAATAAATATTTGATGCGATTCGGAATCGGGATTAAAAGGACGATGTTCTGCTGCGGAGATCATCTTCTTAATTTTTTTCATGTAATCCTTTGTTGGCTTATCCATATATACATCGGTAAAACGAGACCATATATAGTTTACCGAAGTAGGATTCATGTGGATCATATCTTCATGATAGAACCTGTAATCTCTCAGTTCATCCATTACAATTTCGTAAGAAGGGAAATAGCTCACATGATCGAACAACTGTACCAATTGATCTACAGCCAGCAATAAAGTTGACTTGCTCAATTGATTTCCATGGGCTCCATCTTTCCAGTGACGTATTGGACTTACGGTAAAAACAATTTTTAAATGTGGATTGAAAAGGGATAAGGACAGGATCAAGTCTTTATAGAATCGGACAATTTCGTCAACTTCTAAGCGGTATCGGTTAAATGATTTGGCCGGTTGCTTGTGGCAATTGGAAACAATCTTTCCCGAATCAATCAGTTCATATACCCAGGAAGTACCAAATGTGATAAATAAAATATCTGCTGTAGCGAGATCCAGGGATGCCGATTGCATTTGTGTATTGATCTTTTTTAAGCATTCCTCAGAAGAGAGGGATGAAAAACTACCATGATGTGAGTAACTAAAGTATAAATCGTTGGCGAAATTCAGATCTTCTTCGGCGAATGTTTTGTTCTCGATTAGGAGTTGAAGGCTGTTCCCCACACTTATGGGATTGTAAATTACACCAAATGGGTTCAAGCTTGTGTTGAATTTGTTTTGCACAAGCAGTTTCCCGATGTTCTCGACAAAACAAGATCCCAACATTAGTATTTTTGAATGGTAGGAAACTTTATATCCTGATTCCGGAATTTCAACAATCGTTCTGAACTGATCCATGGTCAACTATTTCTTGAGTAGTTTATTAATCCAATCGCAAATATAATCGAACACTTCCTGATTGAATGGTTCGTTGTGCAATTCATGGAAAGCTTTCTTCCATAATTTAAAGGTACAGTTTTCCTGATTTTTTTCGGCAAAAAACTTACTGGCTGCGGAATCTGTAATTTCATCCTCGTCGCCATGTATCAATAAAAGTGGTTTTTTAATTTTCTCTTCAGCATTGTATACAAAGTATCCTGCATCGTAGGCATCTACAAACAGACGGAAGGATACCCAATGATGAACAAACTCATCTTCATCGTATTTACGGCAAACTTCTGGATTGTGCGATAACAAACTTGAATCGAATTTTGTTTTGATTCTGAATTTTGGAATCAACGCATTGAAAAATCTGAGCAATGGAATTAGAATTTTGGGTGGTGATGCCTGTGAGATGATCCAGGGAGAGGTTGAAATCACTCCAATATAATTGCTACTTCGTTGTAGTAAGTGATTCAACACTTCTCCGCCTCCCATGCTATGCCCGTACAAGACAATAGGCAAATTCGGATATTTTTCCTCTGCCTTTTCCAAAACCAGGTCCATATCATTCATGAAATCTTCATAAGAAGAAATCACTCCTCTCTTTCCTTCGGATAATCCATGACCTCTTTGGTCGTAGGAAAGCAAGACAAATCCTTTACTCACAAATTTTTCTGCCCAATGCAGATACCTGGAACTGTGCTCGCCAATGCCATGCACCAAAACAATTACTGCCTTTGCATTTTCATCAGGATAGAATTCTTGTGCAAATAATTTGGTGTTATCGAAAGCCTGGAGATGAAAAATTTTGTGTTGCATTGAGCGTATAGTTTAGATTGACAGATAAAAGTAGAAAGAAAATGAAAATAATTCGAACTTTCAGGTTTGCTTCAAGTCATTTGGGCATTGCTTCTCGTCCTTTGTCATCTGCTTCAAATCATTTGTACATTGCTTCTCGTCCTTTGCCTGCTGCTTCGAGTTATTCGGACATTGCTTCTATGTGCTTGGTGGTTGCTTCGAGTCCTTATTGTGTTGCTTCGAATCGTTTGTCTGTTGCTTCTTGTAATTCTTAGAACCTGACACTTTTTTGAGGTGCGATTTATTTTTTGCTTAGAAAGTCTAAATTTCGTTTGATTCCTTTAAACTTTGTTCGTTTTACAGCTGAATTTCTGAATATTTCGCCGAATTTGTGGGCATCCATATTCTGCCAATCGTCTTTTGACATGCTTAACAAATTGGGATTTGGCTCGAATTCGGGAACCTGATGGGCTTTCGACATGCGATTCCAGGGACATACATCCTGGCAAATATCGCAACCAAAGATTCTGTTTTGGAATTTTCCCTTTTCATTGACAGGGATATCGCCTTTTAATTCGATGGTATAATAAGAAATGCATTTGCTGCCGTTCACAACATAGGGTTCGGTAATGGCTCCTGTTGGGCAGGATCGGATACAGCGATTGCATCCTCCACAAAAATCGGCGTAAGTTGGATTTTCATATTCCAACTCCATATCGAGAAATAATTCGCCAAGAAAAAGGAAGGAACCTATTTTTCGATTAATAAGGAGTGAATTTTTCCCAATCCAACCCAAACCGGCTCTTTTTGCCCATGCATGTTCGAGCACTGGAGCCGAATCTACAAATGCACGTCCCGAAACCTCGCCTATTTCTGTATTGATGTATTCGAGTAGCTGATTTAATTTATCCTTAAGTACGAAGTGATAATCTTTTCCGTAGGCATATTTTGCAATGACTGGCGCCTGGGGGTCGGCCTGCTGTTCTTTCGGGAAGTAATTTAAGCCTACAACTACAATGGATTTGGTGTTTTCGACCAAAAGTCGTGGATCTAATCGCTTCTCGATATTGTTGGCCATGTAAGCCATTTCGCCATGATAGCCTTTATCTAACCATGAAAGGAAATTTTCTTTTTCATCTTCGAGAAAATCTGCCTTTACAATTCCGCAAAGGTCGAAACCAAGTTGGTTGGCTTTTTCTTTGATAAGGTTCGATTTTGCTAGAAGTGAAAGATTCATGATGGCAAGTTAGTGATTTTGTGTCTTTGTGAATGTGTGATTTTGTGACTTTGTAAATGTGTTATTTTGTGAATGTGTGATTTTGGAAGGAATTTAAAGACGAAAAATAGTATATAAGTTTATGCTCTTGACAATTTTTATTGATAATCTCACTTAGAGTGAGAATATCAAATCCGGGGATGACAAGATTGTTTTTTTTGTAATTCAGGTTGTTAGGTGAAATGCTGCATTCCGAGTTTTATGCTCCGCTGGCTATGGATGTGTTAGGGATTGCAATGGAAACCCCGCACTGAGGAACGAAGGAGGAGTTGCAATGAAAAGCCCGACCCGACGTAGGAGGGGAACACCCTGGGGATTTGTGATTGTGTGATTTTGTGAATGTGTAATTTTGTGATTGTGGAAGAGATTTAAATATGAAATGTCGCAAATGGCTTTTTCAATTTTTAGAACTCTATTGATAATCTCACTTGGAGTGAGAATATCAAATGGATAGATAAGGAGTGGAATTTGAGATTTTTTTGACTCTTCAGGTTTTACACAAAAAAAGGGCCTAAACAGCCCTTTGTATTTTTATAGAAAACCCAGTTCGAGTTTTGCTTCTTCGGTCATCATATCCTTATCCCAAGGTGGATCGAATGTTAGCACAACAGTAACATCTTCGATCATTGGTAAGGCTTTGATTTTCTCGTTTACTTCTTCTAAAATCTGATCGGCCATCGGACAATTAGGAGCAGTAAGGGTCATTAATACCTTCACCTCATCTTCTTCGTAAACGTCGATTTCGTAAATCAATCCCAGGTCGTAAATATTTACCGGGATTTCGGGATCGTAAATGGTTTTTAAAACCTCTACGATTATTCCTTCTGTTTCCTTTTTTCCCATCTTGTATTTTATTTTACATGATTGAAAGCAATTCCATACATCTTAATTTGCTTCACCATTGATACCAAACCGTTTGATCTGGTTGGTGAAAGGTGCTGTTTTAAACCTATTTCGTCGATAAAGTTTAAATTGGCATTCATGATATCTTCAGGAGATTGATTGTTGAATACTCGAATTAACAATGCTGCAATTCCTTTTACGATAATGGCATCGCTATCGGCTTCAAGTTTCACTTTTCCTTCTTCCAAACTTGCGTTGAACCAAACTTTCGACTGACAACCTTTAATTAAGTTCTGATCGGTTTGGTACTTTGCATCCAATCCTTGCAAATCGGTTCCCAACTCGATTAGATATGCGTATTTGTCCATCCAATCTTCGAATCCTGCAAATTCTTCAATAATTTCTTCCTGAATCTCGTTTATTGTCATCTTTCTAATTGTACTTGGTAAAGAGTAGTGTATATTATATATATAGAATACAATACTCCATTTATTTTAATGGCACTAATGTACAAACATTTTGCAAACTTTTAGGATGCCCTTATAAAGTGCGTCGATTTCTTCTTTTGTATTGTAGAATGAAAAGGATGCACGAACGGTTCCATCGATTCCAAAATGCTGCATTACCGGTTCGGTACAATGTGTTCCGGTACGAACGGCAATTCCCATCTGGTCTAAAAGCATTCCCATGTCGTAGAAATGAATTCCTTCGACAAGGAAAGAGATTACAGATGTTTTGTACTGGGCAGTTCCATATATTTTTAGTCCGTCGATACTCGATAATTTTTCGGTTGCATAAGCCAGTAGCTCCTGTTCGTATGCATCGATATTTTCGAGACCGATGTTTTCTACATACTCAATGGCAGCACCCAAACCGATTGCATCGATATAATTAGGTGTACCCGCTTCGAACTTATATGGCAGTTCGTTGAATGTTGTTCCAGAAAATCGAACTTCCTTAATCATTTCACCACCGCCTTGCCATGGTGGCATTTCGTTTAGTAAGTCTTCCTTACCATACAAAACGCCAATTCCTGTTGGGCCATATAATTTGTGACCCGAGAATACCAAAAAGTCGACATCCCATTCCTGCACATCAACTTTTACGTGTTGTACCGATTGGGCTGCATCCACCAAAACTTTAACGCCTCGCGCATGTGCGATATCGATAATTTTTTGGATTGGATTGATGGTTCCCAATGAATTGGAGATGTGATTTACCGCAACAATTTTGGTGCGATCTGTAATCAAATCATCCAGCTGATCGACAAGTAGTTCTCCATTATCGTTAAAAGGAAGCACTTTTAGAATGGCTTTTTTCTTCTCGCAAACCAATTGCCAGGGCACAATGTTTGAATGATGCTCCATTTCGGAAACAATTACCTCATCGCCTTCGCTGATGTATTTATCGGCAAAGGAATTGGCCACAAGGTTTACCGATTCGGTAGTGCCTCGTGTAAAAATAATTTCGTGAAGATGCTCCGCATTGATGAAGTTCTGCACGATTTTACGTGCATTCTCGTTTCCATCGGTGGATTTGTTACTTAAATAATGAACTCCACGATGAATATTAGAATTGTACTTGTAGTAATACTTCACCATTTCATCGATCACCTGTGTAGGTTTTTGAGTGGTTGCCGCATTATCGAAGTACACAAGTGGCTTACCATGCACTTGTTCCTCAAGAATAGGAAAATCTTTACGTATTTTTTGAATATCTATAAGCATTCTTTATCAACGATATAAATTCTTAATGATTGCAGGCAATCGCACAAGTATTACATTTCGAAATTTCTCCACGTAATCTTTTATCAACCAATTCGTCGATTCTTTCTTTTAAAGGCTCAACTCTGATTTTCTCGATAATTTCGTGAGCGAAAGCAAACATCAACATCTGACGGGCTTCTTTCTCATCGATTCCTCTTGCACGCAAGTAGAATAATGCATCCTCATCCATTTGTCCGACTGTTGCACCGTGACTACATTTTACGTCATCAGCATCGATTACCAATTGTGGTTTCGTGTTGATTACAGCATCATCGGAAAGCAACAAATTGTTGTTCGATTGGTAAGCCTGAGTTTGCTGGGCATCTCTTCTTACGAAAATTCTTCCTGCAAATGCACCTGATGCCTGGTCGTCCATTACACCTTTAAAATGTTCGTTACTTAAACAGTTTGGTTTGGCGTGATCGATAGATGTAAAATTATCTACATGCTGGTCTCTGTCCATCAGGTACATTCCGAAGGTATTGTTCTCGCAATGCTCCTCGTCAAGAATTACATGATGATTGTTACGAATGGTTCCCCCATAAAGAGAAATGGTATTCGACAATACATTCGAGTTTTTTTCCTGGCGAATGAAAGTTGAATTCAAAATTACAGAGTTTAAATGCTGATTTTGCAAAGTATACAAATCGAAAATTGCATTTTTTGCAACATTTACTTCTGTTACCGAATTGGTTAAATATTTATGGTGTGTTAAAGTATGATCGCAAACAATGATTTTTGCCTGTGCATTTTCTTCAACAACAATTAAGTTTCTTTGTGTAGCCATTAGGTCACGATCGGAACGAAGCAGGTTTACGACCTGAATCGGTTTCTCAATCACAACTCCTTTTGGTACGTAAATAAAGAATCCATCCTTAGCCAATGCTGTATTTAAGGCAACTACACCATCTTCGTCGGTTTTGGCATATTTGCCGTAGTGTGCATTAAATATTTCAGGATATTTTTCTGCTGCTTCCTGAACACCACAAATAATTACTCCTTTTGGCAATTCAGTTAGCTCTTTATTGTTTCCGTAGTACCAACCATTTGTCAACAATACCATATTGGTATCTAATTCAGGCACATCGCACTGGAAAATCTCATTCAAATCAACATCAACCTGCTGATATCTAAGATTTACATTGTATGGATGATCGAAAGCCGGAATCAAGTTGGTGTACTTGTAATTCTCGTTGGCACGAGTAGGCACGCCCAATTTTGAGAAATCCTGGAATGCATTTTTGCGGGTTTCGTTCATAAGATCCGACGAACCATCTAGCAATAATTCATTTCCTTGATTAAACAAATCAGCGAAATCCTTATTTATTGTATTAATATCGGCCATATTTTTTTTAGATATTAGATTTGAGATATCAGAATTGAGATAATCTCCTCTTCTTCTTCGATCTCTTAACTATCAACTATTTTCCGTTCTCTTCTTTAATCCAGTCGTATCCTTTTTCTTCCAGTTCAAGAGCCAGCTCTTTTCCGGCAGTTTTTACAATACGTCCGTTATACAACACATGAACAACATCAGGTACAATATAATCCAACAAACGCTGATAATGAGTAATTACAACTGTTGCATTATCACGAGTTTTTAATTTATTAACTCCTTTTGCAACAACACGCAAAGCATCAATATCCAAACCTGAATCGGTTTCATCCAATACAGCCAGCTTAGGTTCAAGCATTGCCATCTGGAAAATCTCGTTTTTCTTCTTCTCTCCACCCGAGAAACCTTCGTTTACCGAACGGTTTGTCAATTTCGAGTCGATTTCGACCAATGATTTTTTCTCGCGCATTAGTTTTAAGAAATCAGAAGCAGACAATGGCTCCAACCCCTTGTATTTGCGATGCTCGTTAACAGCAGTCTTCATAAAATTCACGGTAGAAACTCCAGGAATTTCGATTGGATACTGAAATCCTAAGAAGATCCCTTCTTTTGCTCTATCTTCTGGTTCCATATCCAAAAGGTCTTTTCCTTGGAAAGAAACTTCTCCTTCTGTTACATCAAATAAATCTCTACCTGCCAATACAGCAGCAAGAGTACTTTTACCGGCACCATTAGGTCCCATAATTGCGTGAACTTCGCCTGGCTTTACATCCAGATTAATTCCTTTAAGGATATCTTTTCCATCAATGGAAACGTGTAAATTCTTAATGCTTAACATTTCTATATTTAGCTTTTGGCCATTAGCTGTTGGCTATTGGCTATTTACGTTTATAATTAAGATACGAGAAATGAGACTTTAGATTTGAGACATTTCCCAACTTTACTATTTAAAATTAGCTAATAGCAAAAAGCTAATAGCTAAAAGCTTTTTATCCTACCGAGCCTTCTAAGCTGATTTGAAGCAATTTTTGTGCTTCAACAGCAAACTCCATAGGCATTTTGTTGATTACCTCTTTTGCATATCCGTTTACGATCAAACCAATTGCATCTTCGGTGTTGATACCACGCTGATTACAATAGAAAATTTGATCTTCACCAATTTTGGAAGTGGTAGCTTCGTGCTCAACTTTTGCTGATTTGTTACCAATTTCCAAATAAGGGAATGTATGAGCTCCACACTTATCGCCCAACAGCAATGAATCGCACTGCGAGAAGTTACGAGCACCTTCACAATTTTTGGCCACTTTTACCAATCCTCGGTAAGAGTTGTTGCTCTTTCCTGCCGAAATCCCTTTCGAGATAATGGTACTCTTGGTGTTGTTACCAATATGAATCATTTTGGTTCCTGTATCGGCTTGCTGGTGGTTGTTGGTTACTGCAACCGAATAGAATTCGCTTGAAGAACCATTCCCCTTAAGGATGGTTGAAGGATATTTCCAGGTTACAGCCGACCCGGTTTCTACCTGGGCCCACATCAACTTCGAATTTTCTCCTTCGCAAATACCACGCTTGGTTACAAAGTTGTAAATCCCTCCTTTACCATTCTTATCGCCAGGATACCAGTTCTGAACGGTTGAATACTTCACTTCAGCATTATCTTTCACGATAATTTCAACGATAGCAGCATGTAGCTGGTTCTCGTCGCGCATTGGTGCGGTACATCCTTCCAGGTAACTTACGTATGATTCATCTTCGCATACAATCAATGTTCTCTCGAACTGACCGGTATTTTCTGCGTTAATACGGAAGTAAGTAGACAATTCCATTGGGCAACGAACGCCTTTTGGAATGTATACAAATGAACCATCAGAGAAAACAGCCGAGTTTAATGCTGCAAAAAAGTTGTCCTGAATTGGAACCACGGTTCCCATGTATTCCTGAATCAAATCAGGGTGATCCTGAACTGCTTCGCTGAACGAACAGAAAATAATTCCTTTTTCAGCCAAAGCTTCTTTAAAAGTAGTTTTTACCGATGATGAGTCCATTACCACATCAACCGCAACATTGGCAAGTATTTTTTGCTCATCCAAAGGAATTCCCAACTTGTCGAAAGTTGCC
>JAOARS010000154.1 GCA_025210415.1 Marinifilum sp.
AAGGAAACACTGAGTTTTCGATAGGTTTTGCCAAATCCGGAGCCAAATCATTTAATTTATATGTTGGCGACAACCGTAACTTCTTGTTAAACTATTCCGTACACTAGCCCGTTTGTTAAGACCATCAAATAATTCATACAAGCTATTGTGTAGCTTACATAAATTTTGTTTTCTTTGCATTCACAAATAAAAAAGTAAAAAATACATTCTGGTTTTTCATGCGTAATTCGGTACTATATCATGTACGTATGTCAATTAAATAAAACTACTATGATTTCTAAATTTCGATTTCTTATTCCACTATTGCTATGTGGATTACTGGCCATTACAGCCCAATCTTGTTTCGATTCTGACGATTTTGATATGGATCGCTTATCAGATAAAGTAGAATGGACTCCAAACATGATTGCTCCTGTTGGATATGGAACTTATTCCCTTTGGTATTTGTTGAATGAACACGAACTGGATCCAAATGATCAAACTATTTTTTTGGAGAATAATGACTTAATTATCAGGTATCGTGAGAATGATATTTTCTCTTACTCTGTTGATGAAATTTTAGATATTCCTAATCAGGTAAATCAAAACCTTTCAATTCTGCTAGGTAATTTTCCAGGCATACCTCATGCATCACTACCTATAAATCCTATAACTTTTGCCAATACATTTACCATTGATGCAGGTGATCCGAATATTATACTTTCCGAACTTGTATTGAATACAAATCTTCGTTTTGAATTATCAAATCCTCTTAATACAAGAGTTATTTTAACCATCACTCTTCCAAATGTAAAAGAATCCGGAGTAGCGGTAACCAGAACCATTCCTGTTGCTGCAGGACAAACTCACACCGAGGTAATTGCATTAAATAATGCACGCATTGAGTTTAATACTCCATTTAGTTCAAACAATGAAATGGATATTCAGTTCTCAGCTTACATAACCGACGATGTGAGTATTATTAGTGGAAATGGTAATTTAGGAGTTGATTTAACAGTTCAAAATATAAACTTCAGTACTGCAAGTGGTAATTTTGGAGAACAATCTATCGATATTGGAACCGGAGATATCGACTTGGATGTTGATTTTTGGGATGATATTGATGGCGATTATAAATTTGCCGATCCTAAAATTCATGTTCATTTAAGAAATTCTGTAGGTGTGCCATTCGAAATTAATGCGAACATGACAGGTTACAATAGCAATGGTAATTCCCAGGCTTTGAATCCTCAGCCATTGCAACCTGCGCATCCAACCGATTTTTCTGTGAGTGACCCAACTACAATTGATCCTATTACCGATGTAATTACCTACAACAATGGCAATTCAGACATTGTGGATTTAATGGCATTGCCACCTTCCGATAGAATTGAATATGCAGGAACGGTTAATTTAAATCCAACACCTGTTGACATTGTGAACAATCCAAATATCATTAGCAGTTCATCAAGAATTGATGCCGATATAGAAATTGAGATTCCTTTGGAATTTACTGCAACAAACCTTACACTTAAAGACACCATTGATGATATTGATATTGACGATGCTGATAAGATTATGAACGCAGCAATTGTTGTTACAGCAGAAAATGGATATCCACTTGATGTTACAATTGAAAATATTCAGCTAGCCGATGCAAACTACAAAATTATTGATGAGATTAAAGATAATAAAGTGATTGATGCTGCATTAGTATATACCTCAGGTGCTAAAATTGGTGAAGTTGACCCAACATCAATTAAAGAAACTTCTCATGAAATCAAGCTAACTCAATCTCAAATAGCAAATTTAAATCTTGCCGAGAATGTAATTATCAATGCCATGGTTAGCACCGAGAATGGTGGAATTCCGGTAAAACTAAAAGGTGACTATGAACTAAAGTTCACTATTTCGGTACAAGCACAACTTGATTTAAGCAATTAAACCCAGCACTTTAAAACACTCTGTAATGACAAGATTTTTAACCAAAATATCTCTTACAGGATTACTTCTTGTGATCCTAATTTTTAACGGTACAGCTCAAAAAATGAACAATACGCTGTATTTGATGCAAAATGTACCACAATCGAATCAATTGAACCCGGCAATTCAACCGGAATGCAAAGTTTTTGTTGGTTTTCCTGCTTTAAGTTCCATCTATTTTAACTACAGCAACAGCAGTTTTGCTTACGACGATGTAATTACCGATGGAACAGGAATAAGAAGCGATTCTTTGGTTGTAAACGTAAATCGTTTTCACGATGCATTAAAAACTACAAACTTTATTTCTCAGCAATTCGAATTGACTCTTTTTGCGCTGGGAATTCGTGCAAAAGATTATTATTTCACCCTTGATGTTATCGAAAAAGAAGATACTCGTTTTAGTTTCGATAAAGAGATGATTACTTTTCTGAAAGATGGTAATTACAATTATCGTGGCAGAACAGCAAACTGGGGAGGCCTTGGTTTAGATGCAAATGCTTATCACGAAATTGCATTGGGAGTATCGAAAAAAATCAATAGCAAATGGACAGTAGGTGTGAAAGGAAAAGTTTTGTTTGGCATAGCAAATATGCACATGGAAGATTCTGATATGTCTGTTTTTACATCTTCAACAGGCGATCAGATTGTTCTCAACTCAAAACATCGCCTAAGAGCATCTTTACCCATTGATCAGATTAGCTACGATTCCGACGGTTTTGTAGATGACGTTGATTTTGATGGAGATGATTTCGGTACTGATTTTTTCTTAAACACCGATAACAAAGGTTTTGCCGTTGATTTGGGAATGACTTATAAAATGGACGAACAAACTACACTTTATGCAAGTGTTCTTGATATAGGTGCAATTAATTGGAAATCGAATGGATACGAATTTTTTCAGGATGGAACATTTACCTGGAACGGGGCAGATTGGTCACAATCGGGTAATTCCAACGATCCTAATTACAAAGAGATTGAAGATGTATTTGAAGATTTGACTGATTCTATTGCCGATGAATTTCGTGTTAACAACCTGGTAGGTTCTTATTCGGTAGGGTTACCAACCAAAATATACTTGGGAGGTACTCATCAAATTGGAAAAAGAGTTAATCTGGGCGCATTAAGCAGAACTGAAATATTTAACGGTAAGGTGCAATCTTCTCTTACCTTATCGGCAAATGCAAGATTTTTCAGAAACCTAAGTACAAGTTTAAGTTATACTGCTGTAAACAACTCCTACAATAATATTGGTTTTGGTTTGGCAACAAAATTAGGTCCGCTACAGTTTTATGCCATAAGCGATAATATTATGGCTGCAATTAAACCCACCAAGGCTCAAATTGCCAACATTCGATTCGGATTCAACTTCTTATTTGGTTGCAAGCATAAGAAAAAGAAAGAAGATCAATGCTCATGGGAAGAACCATTAAGAAATAAAAAGAAACCATTATACAAATAAGTTGTAACTTTATACAGCTCTGTGCAAACAGAGTGTTTACATCAATTTAAATTCCGGACTACCTGTTGTGGGTAGTCCTTTTTTATTTTTGATATTTTCACCTAAAGTGAAATGATCAAGCTTGTGTTTAATTGAAATTCATTTAGTGATAATCTTATTTTGAATGGAAATATCAGAAGCGCAATAATTTTATGGAACTTTTTATGCATAAAAAAGGCCGTCTCTTTCGAGACAGCCTCATGTAAAATGAATAATTATATGGATTATTCCTTTCTTGGTAGTGGTCCTTCTATCTTAGGATTGTTTAAAATTTCGGCTTCTGGTATTTGTAAAAAGTTATACGGTGATTCAGCTTTCAAGCTTGTTCCATTGGGATATTTAAAGGAATAATGGCCTTGTACCATATCATATTTTTCCTGTTCAAAATTCCCCGGATCTTGTATTTCATTACCAACAGCATCATAGTACTTTCCATTATCCGTATTGTAATATTGCCCTGCACTATTCATTGGATAACCCTCTGGATTTACCGCCATAATGTCTTTATATTCCGAAAGCACATTATAATCAATAATTTTCCTGTCTACTTTTCTCTGAGTTCTATTAATATCAAATATTCCTGCAATACCCTCGCCCCATAATTCTCTTCTTCTTTCTTTAAGAATAAAGTCTACGTTTACAGTATATCCGGTTGTTACTGCTCCTCTTGCAGTTCTCAATTTGCTTACAATTGCTGCTGCTGTTGCTCCACCAGAAGCATTTCCTCCTCTTTCAATTGCTTCGGCTTCTATAAGTAACATTTCTGCCAGTCGCATAAATAAAATATCTCCTGTTGTCTCTGAAGCCCGGAATTTAAATTTAGGATATTTCAACCTCTTTCTCATTCCGGCAACTGCATCGTAAGTATTGGGTTCTTTAAAGAGCTTGTATCTAACATCATTAATATCGTAACCACTACCATAATCAAATAGTTTTTTGAAGTAAGGATCAGGCATTACGTTTTTATAATATGCTCTATCGTCATCGCCACTTGTATCTAAGTAGTTAAATATATAGGACATGCCTCCATCATCTGTTGATTGTGGCAAGCACAGCATCCATTCAGAATTTGCTTCTTCATTAAATCCGGATAAAAAATCATTTTCAGACATTAACGAAAGTCCTTCCTGAGCTTTATGGGCATATTCTGATGCTTTATCCATATCAGATTTTACTCCTGTACCATCTTTCTTTGTTCCTCTGGTAAGATACACTCTTGCTGCAATACCATAAGCTACATTTTTATTGATAAAACCCTTGTTATCTCTTCTGTATTCCGTAGGCAAAGACTCAAACGTAGAAATACTTTGTTCAATGTCTTCTACAATAAATTGATATACTTCACTTACAGTAGATAATGCTTTGCCTTCGGTTGCAGTTTCAGCATTAGCCACTTCTTTAGTTATAACGCACACAGGCATATCTTTACCTACTTCGTAGGTGTGTTGCCAAACCCTTACCAAATCAAAATAACACATTGCTCTTAATCCCAGCAATTGTGCTTTCATTACCTCTGCCTGATAACTTTTTGTTTCCAACTTATCATACGCATCTAATCCTAAATTACAAGAAACGATAGTCGAATAAAGTTTTCGCCAATAATTTCCAGCTGATCCTCCTGAAATATTATTTTGCGATTGATATGAGTAATACCATCTTATTCCTCCATAGTTTTTGCCTGAATAAATTACATCCTCTCCTGCTGATTCCAGATACAACAGAAAAGATCTGTAACCTGGATATGCATAGGAATACCAAAAGTGTGTAAGGTTTTTGAATGCTCCGGAATAGTACGCAGACAAAGCATCATCAGTAATTACTTCATCAGTTATTGTACTTGGCGGAGTCACATCTAAAAATCCGTCACAAGCTCCCAATGAAACTGTCATCAGGAATATCGTAATATATTTTATAAATTTAGTTTTCATAATTACATTTTTATCTATTCACTATTTAAAATCTCAAACTAATACCTCCCGAGAAAACTTTCGATACCGGATATCTATATCCTGAAACACCGGCTAAACCACCTGTTTCCGGATCAACTCCATCTAATCCAAAAATTGTAATCAGATTTTCTCCCTGAATAAATACACTCGCATCTGCAATGCCCATTTTATCAATAATTGTTTTTGGGAAATTATAGGTTATTGAGATATTTTTAAGTCTCGCATAACTTGCATCATACAAATGTCTTGTTGAAGTTGATCCCCAACTGTTTGGAAGAGAAGCAGAAGTTAACCTTGGTAAATCAGAATCCGGATTTTCCGGAGTCCATCTGTTTTTCATTAGTGTTGCCCACGGACTAACTGACTCACTATTGCTGTATCCAAATCTTCTGGTATAATCTCCTCCTGTATAGAACTTACCACCTAAGCTGTACGACAATAGTGCAGAAAGAGTAAAATTATGTATTTTAATTTCTGTACTTATTCCACCATATAAATCGGGCAAAGCACTTCCTGCTTCTATCCTGTCAGCAGAATTGTAATCTGTAGTCTGATATTTTTTCCCGGTTTCGGCATCTACAATATACCACGATGCTTCTCCTCCTTGTGCCTTATCTCCAGCTTCAACTATAGCATTATTTTGCCTAATGTAAGTAGTTTCTCCACCTTTGGTATTACCGGCCCACTCTCTTACAAAGAATTCATAAATATCACTTCCTTCCTTGTAACGTTTTGTTCCTACTATGGTACCATCTTCTACAGGGTATTCTATAAGTTCATTTTTATAATGTGTTCCATTAATCCCTAGTTCCCACTGAAAATTCTCTCTATCAAATAAATTTGCTCTAATTTCAAATTCAAACCCTCGGTTTCTTAATTTTCCAATATTTGTTAATATGCTAGAGAATCCTGATGTTGAAGGTAATGGTTGACTGTATATCAAATCATCAGAAACTCTTTGAAACCATTCGATATTACCTCTTATTATACCAGCAAAACCATAATCTACACCAATATTTGTAGTCAGGTTTCCTTCCCATTGAAGATTTTTATTTCCAATTCTATCCGGGTAAATTCCAGGAATTCCTCCTAAACTAGTGGCATCATACATATTTTGATAGGCATAGTATGTATTGATATCTTGATTACCAGAACTACCATAACTTGATCTTAACCTTAAAAGATCAATAGCATTGTTATTTTTTAGAAAGTTTTCTTTGGTTATATTCCAAGACGCTCCAACAGACCAAAACTGTCCCCATCGATTATCTTTGTGAAATCTTGATGATCCATCAAAACGATATGAAAATGATGCATTGTACTTTCCATCATAAGCATACTCAAGTCTTCCAAAATAAGAGTTCAATCGATACAAATCAGAATATGCATCAAAATTAGATATATTGGAACCAAAAGTTGGTTCTGTTATATTTGGCAAAGGAAAGTTATCTCTGCTTCCTCCAGAATAAACATAACTAAATTCATACATTTCCTGCCCTAAAAGTGCTGACAAAGAATGAATATCAAACTCCTTTTCGTAGGTTAGTATGTTGTTGAATGTAAAATTACGTCTTGTTCCTGTACTTCTTGATGCTGATACAGATTGTAAGTTTGCAATAACATCATAGCCGTTAGGATCAGAAGCATCAGCCGTAACACCAAATGAATAATCGTGTGAATTTGAAAGTCTTATATCAGCATTATAACTGGTTTTAAACTTAAGCCCTTTCAATGCAGTAAATTTGCTGCTAATTTTTTCAAAATCAATTTCAGCACTCCCTCTAAGTGAAATTAAATCAACTTTTGTTTCATCAATTGTTTTAGGCAAATGATCTATTAAATTAGATCTTTTAAATGAATTGGTTCGATACAAGCCATAATCGTATTTTTTGTTTCCATTTTCATCTAAAATAAAGTCACCAGTTTCTCTATTTCTTTGATAGATTGGATAAAAATTAGCTAAGCTAAGACCATAGGTAGCTCCATTTCCAATATTACTATCCTGACTATCGTTGTGTTTTGTTTTGGAATGAGCATAGTTCATATTTAAATTAAGCTTTAACCAATTTGTTGTTTGGTTGCTTAAATTCATTCTTAATGAAGTTCTGCGAAATCCGGAGCGAAGCATCATTCCCTGATCATCCAAATATCCACCAGAGAAATAATATTGTGTCTTATCTGAACCGCCGCTAACATTTATATTGGTTTCGGATCTTACTCCTGTACCGATTATTTCTTTATCCCAATCATTATCCCATAAAGGATTAAGTCCATCTTTTATTTTTCCATCAATGCCAACAGGTTCAGGATTTGCAGTTCCATATGGATTTATTCCTATTTTAGATATCAACTCTTTCGATGCTCTTTCACCAGCAAGACTTAAATCTGTTTCGACTCCATTGTCAATGTATCCATTACGCATGGCTTCCCAACAAAGCTCCATCCAGTCATTTGTACCCAGTCGGTCAACAGGATCTACTGCTCTTGATGATATCCCCATTGTACTTTTTATACTTATTTCAGGTTTTTTATTTTTCCCTCCTTTTTTAGTGGTAATAACAATTACACCATTTGCAGCCCTGGAACCGTATATCGATGCTGAAGCTGCATCTTTTAATACTGTCATCGATTTTATATCCGATGGATTAATTGAATTTAAATCACCATCATAAGGTACTCCATCAACAACATATAATGGAGAACTACTTCCAGATAATGAACCTACTCCCCTAATACGAATAGTTGCACTAGCACCAGGTTGCCCTGTTGATGAAATTACCTGTACTCCGGAACTTATACCTTGCATTGCATTTGATATATTTGACACTTGAGCTTCCTGAAGTCTTTCATTATCAACTACCACTGCTGCTCCGGTAAATGAACTTCGTTTGGCTGTACCATAAGCAACAACCATTACTTCATCCAAACCTTCCGCATCACTATTTAATATTACATTTAAATCGGATTGGCCTGTATATGCTATCTCTTGAGTTATCATACCCACAAAAGAAAAAACTAAAGTCACATCAGTATCTTCAACATCCAGAACAAAATTTCCGTTTATACCTGTTGCTGTCCCAATTGCCGTTCCTTTAATTACAACCGACACACCTGGCAAAGGAATTCCTTCATTATCAGTTACCTTACCCTTAATTACTTCCTTTTCTTGTTTTGCTACAGGAGTTTCTAATTGAGCTATTTTCTTTAAAATAACTATAACTTCATCCTGTACTTTATAGGTAAGCCCTGTATCTTCTAATACTTCGTCTAAAATTTCTTGTGCATTAGAGTCTTCAAAGGTCATATTTACCCTAACATCTTCATCAATTTCATATTCTCTATACAAAATTCCATAACCGGTTTGCTCTTTCAAACTTTCAAAAACTTCACATAGATTTGCGTCCTCAAATTTAACAAAAGCAACATTCTGCGTCAGCCCATTTGAGAATGCGCTTATGTTAAAAACAAAAAAGAGAATTATAAAATTCCTCATAAACCAGTACATTTTTCGCCATACCCCTAGATTAGCAGGGAAACAACTGTTCCATTTTTTTTTCATAAATTTATAATGAATTAGATTTAACATTGAATACCTAGCCTAGGTATTCTTTAATATTGCCCGGAAAATGCTCCAACATTTTTCGGGTTTTCTTTATTAGATAGGTCATCAAACCTATATGCTTACTTACATTGCGAAAACAATAAATAGTTCTTTATTTCGACCTTGCAATAATCGTTTTTCCATTTATTTCAAACTTAACATTAGAGCCTATTTCAAGTAAGTTTAATACTTTCGAAAAATCATCAAACCTCCTAAATTCACCTGTATATTTAATATTTTGTATTTCTCTATTCTGAGTAAAAAACTTCACGTCGTACCATCTTGACAGCTTTCTCATTATACTTCCCAAATCTTCATTGTTAAATTGAAATTTTCCATAAATCCATCCAACATATGAAGAAGCATCTACATTTTTCACCTTCAGTTTCACGTCTCCTTTCTGATATTCAGCTTGCATATCTGGTTTCAGTAAAGTTGGTTGTATTATTCCCATCGCATTTTTTACACTTACTCCAACACTTCCTTTTACAAGTGTAGCTTGCGAAGTAGGCTCTTCTTCATAGTCCATTACATTAAACTGGGTACCAAATACTTTTATATCCATAGTATTTGTTTTAACTATAAAAGGATTGTTCTTATCATGCACAACATCAAAATAACCTTCACCTTTTAGATAAACCAATCGTTGCCTACCCACAAACTGATCGGTATACTTTAACTCAGAATTAGAATTCAACCAAACTTTTGTTCCATCAGATAATTGTAATTGATATTCACCACCAACTGGTACCACTAGTTTATGCCATTTAGGTTTTACCTTTGCCAATTGTGTATTTTTCTGGTAGGATAATTTTTGATGTTTATTTAATGCATTTTCTCCAATCAACGTATCAACTTCCTCCTCCAAGTTAATCGTATTGCCATCAGGTAGAATCAATGTAGCTTTTTTCGAACCCGGATTAATCTGTTCTACCAAATCACTACTAAAATTATCTGTCGATTCCATAACCTGAAATACCAAATATGCTCCAATAGTCAGAGGCAACATCAATACGGCTGCATATTTGATGAGCTTTATAAATAATTTTCTTTCTTTTGGTTTCTTTTCATTTAATTTCTTATTCAATTTTTCCCATGCCACATTAGCATCTATATCATCATATCGGGTTTTCTTTTCTGAAACATTCAAATTAGAGTTAATACGATCATAAATTTCCTGGTTCTCTAACGAGTTTTCCTTCCACTCATTTAAAACCGATTCATCCTCTCTGCTTTGTATGCCCGATTTCTTTTTAAACAAGAGAGTTGAAATATCGAAATATTCTTTGATGTGTTTATCCATTCTTCTTTTCTTCCTTTTCTACTATACAATACCCGCAAGAAAATAAAAAGGACAGGGTAAAATGAAAAAATTTATCCGAGATCTGTTATCAAGAATTTTTCAAATTCCTGATATGCCAGTAAATATAAACCGTACCGAGGGAATCTTCATTCCAGAACAATCGCATTTAAGCTTATTAATTTATTCCGACAAATGTAAAAGGTTGGGTGTTATCCTTCTGGTCGGGCTACACGCTTCGCTCCGGGCTTTTCGTTTCTATCCCTAATACAAAAACAGTATCCCCTGATATTCCCAATCAAAGTGGGATTATCAGTACAAAAAAATCAACACCGATATGGAACTGTATCAAAGTATTTTTAAAGCGTCTGAGATTTTCCGTATTTGAATTTTATCTCGGATAGGTGTATACAAATAAAAAAAAGCTCAAAAAGCTATTCTGATAAAGCTCCGTAAAGTAAATAGGAAATTTATAATTTCACATTTCCAAGATCAGATTAATATCTTAAACTCCATACTCAGGGAATTTCAAATTCCCCGAAGCAAAGGCTTACAGAGAAAGAATACGCTTGCTTTCTCCTGATATTTTCAACTCTTAATTCACATTAATAACAAAATCTGATAATAATTTTAGGATTATTTTTCTTTGTAATGTATTTCCGGAAAAAACGGATGGTAAAGTCAGAAGATAAAAGAAAATAAAAAATCTTTACAGGATAGAATATTACTTTAGCAATGAATGATTTTGTTTCTTGATTGTTAACATTAATTACTATAAACCCATTAGCCGTATAATGATTGGAATTAAATACAAATGATCTTTCAATTTTCCTTGCAAAATAGTAATTGCTTGTTTTTTGTGATACTTTACCGTACTTGTTGAAATATCTAATTGTTCTGCAATTTGAGCATTTTTTACTCCATTCATGCTTAATATACAAACTTTACGCGTTTGTTCCGGCAATTGCTTAATAGATTGCAACAAAAGACGATAAGTTTCCTCTTCAATTAAATGATTCTTAAAAAATGATTCTTGCGATTTAAGTTGAATCATCTCTTTCTGGTATTTCTGCACAATTTTCTGATGACGAAAATAATTTAAAGCTTTATTCTTTACACCAATGTAAAGAAAAGCTTTAACAGCTGAAGTATTTTCTATGGTGTCTCTCTTCTCCCACAATTTTATAAAAATCTCCTGAACAATATCTTCAACAACATCACATTCGGCAATGTATTTTTGTGCAAACAAAAACAAACCTTTATAGAAGGTATCAAAGATTTTCTTGAATTCCATCCTATCACCTTTTTGAAAAGCACTAAACTGTTCTGATGTTATCATTAAGGAAATATAGTCTATGGTCGTTTGTTGTCCAAAGATATTTATTTTTAGTAATTCTCAAAATCAAAAAAATAACAACTGAAATCAAATTAATTGTGAAAATATTAATATTTGTGCTTAATAAAACACATCAACAGAAAAGTGCATTAAAGCTCTAAGCAAAGAGGAAGATAGGCTATACCTAATCATCAATCAACTTACAGCAAGCTACCTCATACAAAGCACTTATAATCACGATAAGCGTTTCAAGTATATGATACGATACGTATCAAGTACCTGAAATGCTCCGTATGAAATACCTGAAACGGTTCGTATGAAGCACTTGAAACGGTAAGAGCCATTATACCAAGTCTTCTGCTTTTATTAAGCTGCTCTTTTATCCACAACATGAATAAGAGAATACCAATTCCTCAGCTGCCATTTACTCATTCACTATAATTCTGTTATCTTTGTTCTTCAAAATAAAAGAATATGGCATTTATAAAGTTTATCATTATTGCTGTCGGCATTTATTACTTGCTAAAACTGATCATTCGGGCAATGTTTCCTTTTTTGGTACAGAAAACTTTTGACAAAATGCAGAAAGAGGCGAACAGACAGCAACAAGAACAGGAAAAAAAGGAAGGTGAAGTTACCATCGATAAAAATTCAACAAACAAAAGCAATCCCAATAAAAAAGACCTTGGCGATTATGTGGATTTCGAGGAAGTAGATTAAT